>JBNMLY010000075.1:0-10727 GCA_050875065.1 Otoolea sp.
ATATTATATAAAACGAAAGAATGTCAGGAGGGGTAAAATGGTTTTCAACACAGGAGCGGCGCTTCTGGATGCGATCGTCCTTTCGGTTGTATCAAAATCCGCAGAGGGAATATATGGATACAAGATCACACAGGATGTCCGCCAGGCAATCGAAATATCGGAGTCCACGCTCTATCCAGTGCTGCGGCGGCTTCAAAAGGATGATTGTTTGGAAACGTATGACAGGGCGATCGACGGCAGAAACCGGCGGTATTATAAAATCACAGAGGCGGGACGGATTCAGCTGAATCTTTACCGGGGCGAGTGGAACGTGTATGCAGGAAAGATTTCAGAGATTCTGAAAGAGGGATAAGGAGAGACAGATGATGAAAAAAGAAATATTTTTAGAGAGGTTGGAAACGCTCTTGAAAGATATTCCGGAAGAAGAAAAACGGGATGCGATCGACTACTACCATGATTATCTGGAGGAAGCGGGGCCGGAGAAGGAGGAAGAGGTGCTCGCAGAATTTCAAAGCCCGGAGCATATTGCCGAGACGATTCGGGCGGAGCTGCAGAGCGAAAGGAGAGATAATAGCGAATTTACTGACCGGGGGTACAGCGATAACCGGTTTGGAGAGGATCAGACGCTCCTATCCAGAAGCGGTGGAGCAGAGCAAGGGGAAAAGGAGGAGAAAGCGGAGTTTGGGGCTGATTCTGAGGATGACCCGTTCCGGGAGTACCGCGATGGGGAAAGGCAAGAAAGAGATGCAGGTTCGAATGAAAGTCGAGGAAGTCGGATGGGTGAAATACTGCATGGATTAAAAGTAAAAATCATTGGCTCCAAGCTTGGAATGGTTGTGACAGTTCTTGTTGTGCTAGTATTTCTTCCATTCATCTTTTCGTTGGTAACTGGAACCCTGGGAAGCGTTTTTGGGCTAGCTGTTGCGCTGGCGGCAATGTTGGTCATGCTGGGATTCATGACGGTTTTGGCGTTTATCGGCGGAATTGTCCTATTTGTACTGGGCGTGACGAGCTTGTTTGAACATTTTGCGATGGGATTGATGTTTATCGGACTGGGGATTGCAGCGGAAGGCGGCTGCCTGCTCCTGATATGCGGTTGCATCCTGTTTTATGGTGTGTTTTTGCCATGGGCTATCAAGGGAATCATTCGCATTTGTCGCCAAGCGGCCGGTTATCTGTCAGCCAGAGTATAGGAGGATAGGAAAATGAAAAAATGGATGAAAAAAATGGCAATCATTGGCGTTGGCCTATTTTTGGCTGGAATCAGTGTGGCATCAATTGGTGCTGCTATTGGGGGAGCGGCAGTCGGGTTGGATTTTCTGATTGATAAGGAAAAGTCAATTCAGAATAAATATGACTGGGGCGATTCAGAGGAGATATTCGATGACACGGAGCAGATGCCCGAGGAGACTGATGTGCCGGATGAGATGGAATGGCCGTCAGAGGCAGAGGAAGTTCCGGACGAGGTTAAGGAGTTTTTGCCGCCAGGAGTGGATCAAATACTGGCACCAACGGTACAGACAGATGAACAAGTTCCGGAAAATGCCGGAGCAGAATCATTAGAAAGTTTGCCGATGGGAAATGTAACGTCTGTGTAGCAGGTAACAGAAAAAACGATGTGAATGGATTTCCAGAAAATGGACATACTCTGAGTACACAAGGTGGAAAGGAGTATGTTTTTTATGGATGAAAATAAAGTGGATTTTGAGGAAATGACTCCTGCAGAACGGCTGAAATATGAAGTGGCGGAAGAAATAGGCCTGGCGGATAAGGTACGGCAGTATGGCTGGCGAAGCCTGACGGCCAAGGAGAGCGGGCGGATTGGTGGGCTGATGACGAAGAAACGGCGGGAGATGAAACGCGGTACGAAAAAAGATTGATGGATGCTGGTTAACAGGGCGATAAAAAGTCGATAGATAAAAGAAACACACAGCTGTATACTGAGAAAAATGCTTATTGGGTGGCGCTGACTATATGTTGTTTGATTTGTCCAGAATATTCACTTATATGAATATATGACAAGAAAGGATTTCTCATGTTTTTGTAAACATCAAAAATGTCATATTTAAAAAAAATTCATATATTAAAAGAAAAGGGGACAAATCTATGAGAGATATCAAACAGTGTCATCCGCGCTTACAGGTGTTGACTGCCCAGCTCATTGAACAATGTGCGAAAGCGAGGGTACCGATTCAAATTGGTGAGTCGTTTCGAAGCGCGGCGGAGCAGGATGCCCTGTATGCACAGGGCAGAACGAAACCGGGGCGTATTGTTACCAATGCAAAGGGCAGCAGCTACAGCAGCCAGCATCAGTGGGGGATTGCAGCCGATTTTTACCGGGCAGATGGAAATGGAGCGTACAACGAGGCCGGAGATTATTTCAAACGGGTCGGAGCGATCGCTAAGCAGCTGGGACTTGCCTGGGGAGGCAATTGGAAAAGCATTATAGACAAGCCTCATGTCTATTTGCCAGACTGGGGCAGCGGTACCGGGATTTTGAAACAGAAATACGGGACATTTGAGAATTTCAAGAAAACCTGGGTGGCGGAGGGTGGAACCGCAGCTTCACAGCCAAGTGCCCCGCAGGTATCGATCACGGATCTTAAAGAGGTAAAGAGCGGATCGCGCGGGTTACGCGTCCTGGCGTCGCCGACGCTTATCATCCGGACAACTCCCAAAGGTACGGACACGGGCAAACGCTACACCAAGGATCAGCGTGTGCAGCCGATTGGCAAGTGCTTTGCCGACGGCGAGCCGTGGTTCCAGACCGCAGACGGCTGGATATTTGGCAAATACCTCGAGGGTTGGCTTTTACAGGACGGGCGCTGGTGGTATCTGCTGAGTGGGTACACCTATCGGCATGATGTGATCTGCCAGATTGACGGACAGGCGTATGCGTTTGATTCTGATGGGTGGATGATTACGGCGGACCGGATAGCGGATGACGGGCATATCCAGAATGTGTGAAGTGATGTAAAATCAGCCTGTTTCCGTGTTGCATTCGTGTTGCATAATACCCTTAAAAAGCCTGTTTTTACATTTACACGTTTTATCTATAAAACGCCAAAAACCCTTGAAAATAAAGGAAAAATCCAATATTTTCAAGGGCTCTCAAATCTGCCGGCTGCGGGACTTGAACCCGCACGGTGTTGCCACCAATGGATTTTGAGTCCACCTCGTCTGCCATTCCGACAAGCCGGCTGCCTATCGACGTTTTTTATTTTACCAAAATTAGAGGCAGATTGCAACTGTTTTTTTGATTGTTTTGAAATTACATAAAATTTTGTTACAAATGCTAAGAGTGAATAAAAGCTGGATTTGATTGATAAGATAAAAATTTTCTGAACTGCAAATTTCGTACGACACAGTAACGGTAATGGATTTTGTGTTACCGTTCACGTATACATGACCAGTAACGATTTTGCCAATTTAAGATGCAGAGCATTGGCAGGGGCTTGCGTGTTTCATTAAAATAAGGTATGATTAGGTTCAAATGGTGATTGCCGAGCAGGCAATACATGGAGAACAGCCCGAGTGAAATGACAGACTGGAAAAGGAGGTGGCGTCTATGACCTGTCGGGAAGCGGAACGTCTTGTGACGCCGTATATCCAGGATAAACTGAGCGGGGATGAACTGGAGGCTTTTTTAGAGCATCTGGAGCACTGCCGCAACTGTCAGGAAGAGCTGGAAATTTATTTTATGGTGGATGTCGGACTGAAACAGTTGGACACCGGTTCCGGAACCTTTGATATCATGGGAGCGCTGCAGAAACGGATTGCCGAGTCATATGCCCGTGTGCGTCGAATGTGGCGTTTCCGGAAGATGGAATATGCGGTCAATACGCTGGGCGTGATGGCGGTGCTGGTGACGGTAATGCTGCAGGTCAGACTCTGGCTGGCACCATAGATAAAAATAATTAGAATAAAAAAGATTGTTGCGGTTCACGGTAGATGTTTTTGAAACAGAAAATACTATATAAAAAGCTGAATTTAGTACTTATGATATAATATGAGCACTTAGTGAGGTGTTTTCGAACTTAGTGCGAGTCATATCTAAGCACTTAATGAAGCCGAGCCAAAGGCGAAAGCTGAATTTAGTACTTATGATATAATAATGCGCCAGGGACTGGGTTGATTTTGAATGTGCAAGATTGACAGGAGCCAGTTACAATCTGCGTGTGTGAACGACAATGAGAGATAGAACAGGAGACGGAAATAGATGGGCAAATTAGTGCTGATAGATGGTCATAGTATACTCAACCGGGCGTTTTACGGAGTACCGGAACTGACAAACTCGAAAGGACTCCACACCAATGCGGTGTATGGATTCTTAAATATTATGTTCCGGGTGATTGAGGATGAGGGTGCGGACTATCTGGCGGTGGCATTTGACTTAAAAGAGCCGACATTCCGTCATAAGATGTATGCGGCCTATAAGGGAACGAGAAAACCGATGCCGCAGGAGCTGCATGAGCAGGTTCCGGTGATGAAGGAAGTGCTGACGGCGATGGGAGTACCGATTCTTACCAAAGCGGGCTATGAGGCGGACGATATTCTGGGAACGATTGCGAAGCGCTGTGCGGCAGAGGGAGTGGAGGTTTCCATCGTATCGGGAGACCGCGACCTGCTGCAGCTTGCGGATACACATATTAAAATACGGATGCCGCGTACTTCTAAAGGAAGCACGGAAATCCGCGATTATTACCCGGAGGATGTAAAAGCGGAATATCAGGTGACGCCGATCGAATTTATCGATGTAAAAGCGCTGATGGGTGATACTTCGGATAATATTCCGGGTGTGCCGTCGATTGGTGAAAAGACAGCAACCAGCCTGATTACCACATACGGAAGTATTGAAAATGCGTATGCACATATCGATGAGGTCAAACCGCCGCGGGCCCAGAAGGCACTCCGGGAGCATTATGACATGGCACAGATGAGCAAGGATCTGGCGACAATCCGCATCGATTGTGAGATCGGCTTTTCACTGGAAGAGGCGAAGCTGGATTCACTCTACACGCCGGAAGCATATCAGTATATGAAGCAGTTGGAATTTAAGTCTATCTTACAGAAATTTGGCGAGGATGCCTTTGCATCATCGGAAATGGAAAAGGCGTTCCGTCTGGTCGGTGATTTTGGTGAGGCACAGGAAATTTTTGAACGGGCCCAGCGGGCAGAAGAGATCGGCGCACAGCTAGTGATTGAGAAAGGTGAGGTGGCAGCGCTGGCCCTCTGTCTGGATGAGACATCGATTTATGCAATCCCGGCCGCTGGTTTTCTGACGGGACAGTATCTGGCAGAAGAACTGGAACGCCTGATGGAAGTGGTTCCGTCTGTGACGGTGCTGGATCTCAAAAGCCAGCTTCCGCTCCTTAAAAATCACAGCCGCCGGATCGTGGACGGCACCCGGAATGCATACGGAAACCGTGCGATCATCGACGCGGGCGTGGCGGCGTATCTGTTAAACCCGCTCAAGGATACTTATGGATATGACGATCTGGCACGCGATTACCTGGATCTGACCGTGCCGTCGCAGGCCGATCTGATTGGAAAAACGGCTCTGGCAGATGCATTTGAAAAAATGCCGGAGAAAGCGTTAAATTGTGTCTGCTACATGGCATATACAGCGTGGAAATCGAGAGAAATCCTACTGGAACAGCTCCGGAAACGCGGAATGCTTCATCTCTTTTATGAGATAGAGATGCCGGTTATCTATAGCCTCTATCATATGGAAGAAGAGGGAATTCTGGTACGCCGGGAAGAACTGAAGGCTTACGGCGAACGCCTCCAGACCCAGGTAGAGCGGCTGGAGCAGGAAATTTACGCCGAGACGGGCTGTGAGTTTAATATTAATTCTCCGAAACAGCTCGGTGAGGTTTTATTTGAAAAGATGTCCCTGCCGGGCGGTAAAAAGACAAAGACCGGTTATTCGACAGCGGCCGATGTGCTGGAGAAGCTGGCGGCAGAATATCCGGTTGTCCGGAAAGTATTAGATTACCGCCAGGTGGCCAAGCTCAAATCGACGTATGCGGATGGATTGGGCGCGTTTATCCGGGAGGATGGACGGATTCACGGAACCTTTAACCAGACGATCACGGCGACCGGACGTATCAGCAGTACGGAACCGAACCTGCAGAACATTCCGGTCCGGATGGAACTGGGGCGCGAGATCCGGAAGCTGTTTGTGCCGCGCGAGGGCTGTGTGCTGGTCGATGCCGACTACTCCCAGATCGAACTGCGTGTGCTGGCACATATGTCGAATGACAGGAATCTCATTGAGGCGTACCGGCAGGCAGAGGATATCCACGCGATCACGGCGTCACAGGTATTCCATGTGCCGCTGGCGGAGGTGACGCCGCAGCTTCGGCGCAATGCGAAAGCGGTCAACTTTGGTATCGTATATGGTATCAGTGCATTCGGGCTGGGCGAGGATCTCGGCATTTCCCGCAAAGAAGCGACCGAATATATTGAGCGATATTTTGAAACCTATCCGGATGTCAAACAGTTTCTTGACGGCCTGGTAAAGACAGGCAAGAAATACGGCGAGGTCAAGACCATGTACGGGCGTGTGAGACCGATTCCGGAGCTGAAATCCGGCAATTTCATGCAGCGCTCCTTCGGTGAGCGCGTGGCGATGAACTCCCCGATTCAGGGTGCGGCAGCCGATATCATCAAGATTGCGATGATCCGTGTCGATCAGCGCCTGCGCCGCGAGGGACTGCGTTCCCGCATTGTGCTTCAAGTGCACGATGAGCTCCTGATTGAGACCTGGAAAGAGGAGCTGGAACAGGTACAGGCGATTCTGTCAACGGAGATGAAGCGTGCGGCGCAGCTACAGGTAGAGTTGGAAATCGATATGAAAACGGGAAATTCTTGGTTCGAGACCAAATAATTGAAAGGTACAGATTAACATGAAGATAATCAGTATTACCGGAGGTGTAGGTTCCGGTAAGAGTGAGGTCCTGCGGGTGCTGCAGGAGGAATTTGATGCGGAAATTATTAAGGCGGATGAGGTGGCCCATCAGCTCATGGAGCCGGGCAAAAAAGGCTATCAGCACGTGGTAGAGGCGCTGGGCGATTCCTTTTTAAATAAGGACGGCAGCATCGACCGCAAGAAGCTGGCGGCGCTCATTTTTCAGAATAAAGAGGCGGTGGAGACGATGAACTCCATCATCCACCCGATGGCGTGGGAGGAGATCCGTTATGCGATCAACCATTCCGACAAGGAACTCATCGTCGTGGAGGCGGCTCTCTATGATGACGAGCACAACGCGATGTTTGATGAGATCTGGTATGTATACACATCGGTGGAAAACCGCATCAAGCGTCTGATGGCAAGCCGCGGTTACAGCGAAGAAAAATGCAGAGGCATCATGGCGAATCAGGCGTCGGAGGATGATTATCGGAGTTTTGCGACGCGGGTGCTGGATAACAATGGTGGGATCGATGAGATCCGCAGACAGATAGCGTTATTTTTAGGGAAAGAGGATTAGGATACATATGCGGATGGTTAGTATTGCCAGCGGCAGCAGTGGAAACTGTATTTACATAGGCAGCGACAACACCCACGTTCTGGTGGATGCTGGGATCAGCAACAAGCGTATTGAGACGGGGCTGAATGAACTGGGGCTGAGTGCGCGGGAATTGGATGGAATTCTTGTCACTCATGAGCATTCCGACCATATCAAAGGCCTTGGCGTGTTGGCGCGCAAATATGGCACGCCGATCTACAGCACAAAAGAGACGCTGGAGGAAATTCAGGACTCTAAAAGTCTTGGCGAGATCCCGGAGGAGCTGATGCATCCGATCGCGCCGGATGTAGATTTTATGGTAGGAGATTTAGATGTCAAACCGTTCCGGATCGATCATGATGCGGCCAATCCGGTTGCTTACCGGATTCAGAATGACAAAAAATCAGTGGCAGTTGCGACGGATATGGGGCATTATTCCCAGTATATCATCGACCATCTGCAAGGATTGGACGCGATTTTGCTGGAAGCAAACCACGATGTGAAAATGCTGGAGGCAGGACCATATCCGTATTACCTGAAACGCCGCATCTTGGGCGATTACGGACACCTTTCCAATGAGAATGCGGGACGGCTTTTAAGTTCTATTCTGCATGACAATTTGAAACATATTTTTCTGGGGCATCTGAGCAAGGAAAATAATTACGAAGAGCTGGCGTATGAGACGGTACGCCTGGAGATTACCGAGGGAGATACGCCGTATAAGGCGAATGATTTCCCTATCACGGTGGCAAAGCGTGATGCGGTGTCGCAGACTGTGACGGTGTAGAAGCGCATTAAATATCAAGGGTGCTGAGAACCAAAGTCTTTTTGCGGGTAAGCTTGCGTCGGACTTTTGGTGAGAGTATCATATCGAATGGAATCATATAGAATTTGAAAATAAGCCAGAAGATATACGTGGGGTTATGGCTTGAGCACATGGACAAAAAGTGTGGGGTTGACAGAAATATCATTTTATGTATAAAAGTCAGCAGCCGGACGGCAGTTGATTTTTTATAGAAATTAGCAAGTCAGAAATAATCATTCCGCCAAAAGACGGAGAACACACAGGAGGATGAAATCTATGAGTAAGATTATTATTACCATTGTTGGACAGGACCGTGTCGGCATTGTTGCAAAAACGTGTAACTATCTGGCTGACCACAACATGAACATTCTTGACATCACGCAGACGATTCTGCAGGAATACTTTAACATGATGATGATCGTGGATATTTCCGGTTCCAAGACATCCTTTGATGATATGGCACATGAGCTGGACGAGCTGGGACAGGAGATTGGCGTAAAGATCCTCTGTCAGAGAGAAGAAATTTTTACCAGTATGCACAGAATCTAAGGCAAATATTTTTCAGAAAGGACGTAAAAACCAATGATTAACATGCAGGAAGTTCTGGAAACTAATAATATGATCGCGCATGAAAAACTGGATGTGCGTACGATCACAATGGGTATCAGCCTGTTAGACTGTGCAGACAGTGATCTGGCGAAGATGAATGAGAAGATCTATAAGAAGATCACAACATATGCAAAAGATCTGGTATCAACCGGTGATGCCATCGGCCGTGAGTTTGGTGTTCCGATCGTCAACAAACGTATCTCTGTCACCCCGATCGCCCTGGTAGGCGGAAGCGCCTGCAAAACGAGCGAGGATTTTGTAGAAATTGCGAAAACACTGGATAAGGCAGCGAAAGAAGTCGGCGTCAACTTTATCGGCGGCTATTCCGCCCTGGTTTCCAAGGGAATGACACCGGCAGAAGAGCTTCTGATCCGCTCGATTCCACAGGCGCTGGCATGTACCGACCGTGTGTGCAGCTCGATCAATGTCGGATCTACCAAGACAGGCCTTAACATGGATGCGGTCCGTCTGATGGGCGAGATGGTTGTGGCAACGGCGGAAGCGACGAAGGACAATGACTCCCTCGGCTGTGCGAAGCTGGTTGTATTCTGCAACGCTCCGGATGATAACCCGTTTATGGCAGGTGCATTCCACGGTGTGACCGAGGCAGATGCGATCATCAACGTTGGCGTCAGCGGCCCGGGTGTTGTAAAGACAGCCCTGGAAAAAGTACGTGGCGAGAACTTCGAGGTTATGTGTGAGACGATCAAGAAGACGGCGTTCAAGATCACCCGAGTTGGACAGCTTGTTGCACAGGAGGCGTCCAAACGTCTGGGCGTGCCGTTTGGTATCATCGACCTGTCCCTGGCACCGACACCGGCGGTTGGAGACAGTGTGGCGGAGATTCTGGAAGAGATCGGCTTAGAGCGCAGCGGTGCACCGGGTACAACGGCAGCACTGGCGATGTTGAATGATCAGGTCAAAAAGGGCGGAATCATGGCGTCCTCCTATGTCGGCGGACTCAGCGGCGCGTTTATCCCGGTCAGCGAGGATCAGGGCATGATCGATGCGGTATCCGAGGGTGCGCTCACGATTGTGAAGCTGGAGGCGATGACTTGTGTCTGCTCCGTAGGTCTTGATATGATCGCGATTCCGGGCGATACTAAAGCAACCACGATTGCCGGTATTATCGCAGACGAGGCGGCGATCGGCATGATCAACCAGAAGACAACGGCAGTCCGTCTGATTCCGGTTATCGGAAAAACCGTGGGCGACACGGCAGAATTTGGTGGCCTGCTTGGCTATGCGCCGATCATTCCGGTTAACCGTTTCTCCTGCGACAACTTTGTCAAACGTACCGGACGTATCCCGGCACCGGTACACAGCTTTAAAAACTAATATATTCTTGGAATCTTTCGGTGCATGATCGCGTGGGCTGGAAAGACTCTGAGTGTGAAATCAATACAATAGGAGTTTTCATATGGATAAATCACAGGAACTGAGAGAACTGCTTCTGCGGTATCTCGATGCCGATCTGGAGCGAATCATTTTCAGCAACCCAAGAACCCGTGATTCCTATCTGAAATTAACCGTGCGTCCTCTGCTTCTGCGGGGGGCGCTTGCTTTTCAGACGGAAGAATTTACGGAAAAACAGGCATTTCAGAAAAATCAGAATGCGGAAAAGACGGCCGAGTATCTGCTCGGAGAATTAGAGAGCCGTTACCGCAACGCGGAGATTGCGTCACTTCATGGGATTGTCAATATCCTGATCAGTAAAAAAGGGACGGTGACGATCAAGGAAAAGAAGGTAGGGGTTAAAAAGGCAGAGAATCGGACGACACCGGTGGCAGCAGGTGATGCGC
>JBNMLY010000076.1:0-10721 GCA_050875065.1 Otoolea sp.
AAATGGAGATCGGCTGATAGGAAGCCGGCATAATCTGTACACCAAAGATGGTGCCAGCACCCAGAAGCTCACGGAATCCTCCGATAAGCGCCAGGGCAACTGTGAATCCAAGTCCCATACCAATACCGTCAAATGCAGACAGAACTGGACCATTCTTCATCGCGAAGGACTCCGCACGGCCAAGGATGATACAGTTTACTACGATCAGCGGAATGTAAAGTCCCAGAGAAGCATATAAGCTCGGAACGAAACCTTCCATCAACATATCTACGATAGTTACGAAGGATGCTACGACTACAATCTCTGCCGGCAGACGTACGCCGTCCGGAATGATCTTACGAAGCAGTGCAATCAGAAAGTTCGCCGCAATCAGAACGGCGGTTGTTGAAAGTCCCATGCCGACACCGTTGATGGCAGAAGTGGTTACCGCCAAGGTCGGACACAGACCCAGCATCTGAACGAAAATTGGGTTTTCTTTCCAGATACCGTTATATAAACGCTCTACATATTTATTCATAATCTTTCCACCTCCTACTGTGCCAGGCAGTTAGCCACGAAATAGATAGCTGCATCTGTCGCGTTGGTAACTGCCTTGGAAGTGATTGTCGCACCACTGATGGCCTGAATCTGATTATCTGCAGACGCGCCTGTCTTTGTAACTTCCAGCGTCTCAGCCTTCTTGCCGATAAACTGATCTTTGAAATCCGGCTCTTTGGCTCTCATACCAAGACCTGGTGTATCACTGATGCTTAAGAAACCGATACCGGTCAGCTCGCCCTCGTTGGTAATACCAACTGCGATCTGAACGTTTCCACCGTAGCTCTCTGCGGAGGTAGAGGTAATCAGATAACCAATCTTGTTTCCGCTTGCATCCAGCGCTTCTTTTGCATCATTGATGGTAACTTTTCCAAATCCCCACTCAGAGATACTGTCTGCTGCAGCGGTCACTGCATCGGTCAGCTCCTGCGGCTCGTCAAAGCTTGCCGCATCCGGGTAAACTTCCTGATAAGTCTTCGTAGCAGCTGCCTCTTGTGCCTGAGCAATCGGAGCCAGTGTGATATCATGTACGGTTCCCAGACAGATACCTGCTACCAGAGTAATAACGAAAAGGATGATTGTATTTTTGATAATCTGGTTCATTATTTCTTCTGACCTCCTTTTCCAAATGCTGTCGGAAGCGTAACGCGCTCAATCAGCGGAACCAGCAGGTTGCTGAAGATGATTGCGTAGGAAACGCCCTCTGGAGATGCACCCCAAAGACGGAAGATTCCGGTTACGATTCCGAGGATCAGTCCGTATACGATCTGTCCCTTCGGAGTCAGAGGACTCGTTACATAATCGGTTGCCATGAAGAAAGCACCGAAGATCAGACCACCCGCACAGATCTCGCTGAGGGAGTAGGTCAGGTTGAATCCGCCAAACAGGAATGTAAATACAAATACAGTTCCGATGTAGATCAGCGGGATAACCGGGCTGATCACTTTGCGGACGATCATGTAAATAGCACCGATCAGCAGGGCGATCACAGATACCTCACCGATGGTACCCGGAATGCGTCCGATTACCAGGGAAGTCAGATCCACTGCCTGTCCAGCTCTTAACTGTGCCAGCGGAGTCGCGCCAGTCACACTGTCAAAGCCAAGCTTTGCGGAGGAGAAGTTGTTCATGAACAGTGCGAAGGAAGTCAGAAGGAAACATCTGGCTGCCAGCGCCGGGTTCATGAAGTTCTGTCCCAGACCACCGTAAAGCTGTTTTACAACGATGATTGCAAAGAATGCGCCCAGAACCGGGATCCATACCGGGATTTCCGGCGGCATATTCAGTGCAAGAATCATACCGGTAACAACCGCACTGCCGTCCGAAATGGTAATCGGCTTGTGCATCAGTTTCTCATAAATGTACTCGGCTGCCACACTGGCGATCACTGTAGCGATCAGAACCAGCAGTGCATTCATGCCGAACTGCCATACACCATATACGCTGGCAGGAATCATAGCGATCACGACGTCAAACATCAGGCGCTGTGTCGTAACTCCGTCGCGGACATGAGGCGATGACGATACTTTAAATAATTTTTCCATTTTTCGCACCTCCTACTTTCTGCGGCTGGCTGCGACTGCCTTACGCATCTCTTTGAACGCCTGGGTCAGCGGCCGTCTTGCCGGACATGTATATGCACAGCATCCGCACTCGACACATTCCATACCATTTAAGCTCTGGAATTTCTCGAGATCATGATTTAAGGATGCCTTCATCATCAGCGGAGGTACCAGATGCTCCGGACACACGCCTACACAGCGTCCGCAGCGGATACACGGCGACGGCTCCATCGCCGCAACCTGATCCTTTGTGAAAGTCGTCAGTGCAGAAGAAGTCTTCGCTACCGGGAAATCAAGGCTGAAAAGAGCCTGTCCCATCATAGGACCACCGGAAATGATCTTCTCCGGTTCCTGTTTAAAGCCGCCTGCTGCCTCTACCAGTCTCTGGTAGTTGGTACCAAGACGTACTTCAAAGTTCTGCGGCTCTGCCACTGCGTCACCGGTCACGGTAATGATCTTACGGATCAGCGGGGTAGACTTGCATACCGCATTATAAATAGAAGCAACAGTATCAATGTTGTCTACGATGCAGCCTGCATCTGCCGGCAGCATGGTGGAATTGATCTCACGGCCAGTCACTGCGTAGATGAGTGTACGCTCACCACCCTGCGGGTACTTCGTGAGAAGTGGACATACCTCAATTCTCGGCTCGTCCTTGACCATCTCCGTCAGCTTTTTAATCGCTTCCGGCTTGTTATTCTCGATACCGATGATACCTTTTGCGTTATCAAAGAGCTGAAGCATAACCTTCAGACCACCGATAATCTGCTCCGGGCGTTCCATCATCATACGATAGTCGCTCGTTAAGTACGGCTCACACTCTGCGCCGTTGACGATCACGTGATCGATCGCTGCCTCATCCTTTGGAGTCAGCTTTACGTGTGTCGGGAAACCAGCACCGCCCAGGCCGACGATACCAGCATCTTTCACGATCTTACGGATCTCTTCTTTTGACAGTTTTGTTGCATCTCTGTCTGTTCCAAAGCCCTCAATCGCCTCTTCCTCACCGTCATTCTCCACAAGAATTGACTGCACCATTGCGCCGTTGGCAACCCGCTTGGACTCAATTCCCTTTACCGTACCGGAAACGGAGCTGAGCACGTTGGCGGAAATAAAGCCGCCAGCCTCTGCAATGATCTGGCCTTTCAGCACACGATCGCCCTTCGCAACCAGTGGTTTCGCAGGTGCGCCGATGTGCTGGGACAGCGGATAAACCATGACCTCGCCCTGTAATGGTTCGAGAACCTTGATCGGCTTATCCTCAGACAGTTCTTTTCCCTCATATGGATGAATGCCGCCTATAAATGTAGCCAAACCCATCAATTAAACCCTCTTTCTCTTACTAAATTTTCTTTCTGCCTCCGCCTGTCCCCCTTCCAGCAGATGCCTTTCTGTCGAAATTGTGAATTTTTTATCGGACGAAGGAGCTAGAATCTACCGCGTATAGTATAACATAGGTAAAACTTTTTCACAATTGGAAAATTTAAGTTCTAACCCCTTCATTCTGTATAAAAATCAGTACAAATTACCTCTATATCCCTCTCATCTATACAAAACCGCCAAAACCGTGAAAAAAAATCGTAAAAAATTTCTAAGAAAAACGACACAAACTCCGTATTTACCCTTTTAATCTTTTCTATTTTCCCCAAAATTTGATCCTACCGTTTATATACGCTTTATCGAACTGTCAATTTTCATATCAAAATAAGACAAAATTTTTCATTTTCTATACGATTCCTGACAAAATAAAAACGTCCGAACAGGCGTGTCCCTGTTTCCTGCCGAATTTTTTACACGTTTCAAACCATTCTCTGAACGACGCGGCGGACGCCCCGCCTCAGACAAACCATTCAGTCAAAATACGCATGTAAAAGTTTGGCTTGGAAGACAGGACTCCCCCGTCGAACGTTTTCCTATTCTGCTACTTACTGGAAAAACTTACTCCAATACCCCTGCACAAAAATAAACAACACAATCAGCGGAATAACATACGTCACATACGCCCGCACCTGGCGCAGGAACTTCACGCCTTTTCCTTCATTGGCCTCCTTGAGGAAATTCTCAAATCCCCATCCATACCGGCTGGTACAGAACATCAGGTAAACGAGACTTCCCAGCGGAAGCAGGTTGTTGCTGACGATGAAATCCTCGAGATCCAGCACATTGCTGCCCTCTCCGAACGGCATGAAGCCACTCCAGAGGTTGAATCCAAGCACACACGGAAGGGACAGGATTGCAATCGCTACTAGATTGACGCAGACCGCCTTTTTGATTGAGCAGCCGGTCAGATCGGTTGCAAATGATACAATATTCTGGAATACCGCCGTTACCGTCGAGGCCGCCGCAAAGGTCATAAACACAAAGAACAGCGTGCCCCAGAAGCGGCCGCCCGCCATATGGTTAAATACGTTCGGCAGCGTGATAAAGATCAGGCTCGGTCCCTGTCCCGCCTCGATGCCGTAAGCCGCACACGCCGGGAATATGATAAGTCCCGCCATAAATGCCACAAACGTATCGAGAACCAGCACATTGATCGCCTCGCCGGTCAGGCTGCGCTCTTTATCAATATAGCTTCCGAAGATCGCCATCGCACCGATACCGATACTCAGTGTGAAGAACGACTGTCCCAGTGCCGCAAAGACCACCTTACCGATTCCGACCTCCTGAATCTTTCCAAAATCCGGTTTTAAGTAAAATTCAAGTCCCGGACGTCCGCCTTCCATCCGCACCGAGTTAAACGCCAGCACGATCATCAGGAATAACAGGCAGACCATCATCATTTTTGTGATCTTCTCTACACCGTTCTGCAATCCCATCGCACAGATCGAAAAGCAGAATACAACGCAGATCAGCATAAATACCGTCATCAGCCCCGGATTTGCCAGCACGGAGCCAAATTCCCCTGCTACACCGTCCGCATCCAGACCCACGAAATCGCCTTTCGCCATCTTGAACACATACAGCAGAAGCCAACCGGCTACCGTCGTGTAAAACATCATCAGGACATAGTTGCCCGCCATCGCGAACCATTTTTCAAAATGCCACTTGGTGCCCTTCGGCTCCAGCACATCAAATGAAAGCGCCGCACTCTTCTGGCTCGCTCTGCCGACCGAGTATTCCATAACGATGATCGGAAGACCTAAAAGCACCAGAAACGCCGCATAAATCAGTACAAACGCCGCGCCGCCATACTGGCCGACGATGTACGGGAATCTCCACACATTTCCCAGACCGATCGCACAGCCCGCGGAAATCAGTATAAATCCCAGACGAGAGGAAAAACGTTCTCTTCCCATTTCTACCTACCTTCTCCTTTTTTATTTCTACCCGCTCACACTGACAAGAGCCAGACGAGCGCAAAAAAGCGGCGCCTCCGCAAATTCCGGTACCAGCCCGAATTTCGGAAGCGCCACCAAGTGGTATTTTACTATATTCTTCTTTAAAAGACAAGTTCTATCCTACGAACTGCTCCACTTCCTCCCGGTTTGGCACCGACGGAGCCGCACCCGGACGGGACACCGCGATCGCCGCCGCTTTTGCCGCGTGCTCGAGCGCTGTCTG
This sequence comes from Otoolea sp., assembly GCA_050875065.1. Taxonomy (GTDB): domain Bacteria; phylum Bacillota; class Clostridia; order Lachnospirales; family Lachnospiraceae; genus Otoolea. The sequence continues at coordinate 5,661 of JBNMLY010000076.1, forward strand.
CGGCGCTTCACCGAGCTGTAAACCACTGATGAAGTAACCGGTAAATGTGTCACCGGCCGCTGTCGTGTCCACAACCGGCACCTTGTAGATTCCCTGACGGAGAACCGTATCTCCATCCCGGTACACAGAACCGTCGCCGCCGAGTGTCAGGACAATTTTTGCCTCCGGGAACCGTTTTACCAGTCCGTCCATCAGCGCCTGCGGATCCTTCGTTGCCTCGATCCCGCAGATATCCGACGCCTCTACCTCATTTAATAAGAAGTAATCCACATATTCCAGCGGATACGTCAGAATCTTAGCATTCATCGGAGACGGATTCAGCACGATCTTCATGTCCTTTTCATGTGCTTTCTCCATGATATAGCCGATCTCACTGATCTCATTCTGTAAAATCAGGAAATCGTCCGCCTCAAACTGCGCCAGGACGCGATCCACCATTTTCTTCGTGATCCGCTGGTTGGCTCCGCCGTACAGCAGAATGCAGTTCTGTCCCGCCGGATCTTTCTGGATGATCGCGTGTCCCGTCTGTCCGTCGAGATGCTCGATCAACTCCGTGTGGACGCCCGCCGCCTTCATCTGCTCGATGAGGAAATCGCCGTCCCCGGCTCCGACAGCCCCGGCGTGCCAGACCTCTGCGCCCGCCTTGCTCAGCGCGATCGACTGATTCAGTCCCTTGCCGCCACTGAATACCTGCAGCGACTCGGAGGACATCGTCTCTCCCGCTCTCACAAAATGATCCACCTGATACGTATAATCAATATTCAGTGAACCAAAATTCAATACCTTCACTCTGCTCCCCTCCTTGTCCGGTCAATGTACTCTCGAAGCCGGCAGTATTCTTGCCGTGCTCTCCCGCACTACCAGTTCCGGGGCAAATATCACTTTGCTCTCCGGTCTTTTATTTTCCCGTATCTGTTTCAGAAGGAGCCGTACCGCCTCTCTTCCCATCTCCCGCACCTGCTGGCGGATCGTCGTCAGCGGCACCTCCAGCATCCGGGCATAAAAAACGTCATCATATCCGACGACTGAAACATCTTCCGGCACTTTTTTTCCATATTCTTTGAGTTTTCTGCATACGCCATACGCCGACGCGTCGTTGCAGGCGAAAATCGCTGTAAAATCCTGCGAAATAAGCTGTTCAACTGCCGCCGCACCGCCCTCCTGCGTATACTCACCGACGCAAACGAGGCGTTCATCCACCAGAAGTCCCGCCTCCTCCATCGCCCGGCAGTAGCCGTGGTAACGCGCCTCCGAATCCATCTGGGTCGCATGAGGTCCCACGACGCAGGCGATCCGCTGGTGTCCGAGACTGATCAGATGGCGTGCCGCCAGATAACCGCCGATCTCATGGTCAGTGCCGACCGCCGGGCAGCTCCGAAGCTCCGGGATTCGGTCAACTACCACATAGGGTATATGGATCGATTCCAAATAATCGATCTCCTCCGCCGCCATCTCCCGCGTATTATCCTTCGCCATGATAAACACGATGCCATCCGCGCCTTTGTCTGCCAGAAGATCGATGTATTCGCGATCCCGATCGTAACTGTCATTCGTATTGCAGAGAATTACACTCCAGCCATTTTCACGGCACGCCTCATCGATCGCGCGCGCCATATTGGCAAAATACACATTTGAAATATCCGGAACGATAAATCCGATCGTCTTGCTCTGCCGTTTCACCAGACTGACCGCAAGCTGGTTTGGACGGTAATTCAGCTCCCGCGCCTTTGCGAGGATCTGATTTTTTGTCTCATCCGAGATCTTATATCCCTTTCCGTTGAGAACCAGTGAGATCGTCGTCACGGAAAAACCGGTCGCTGCGGCAATATCCTTGATGGTTGCCCTCACTCATCCACCCCCGATGCGATCAAATCCATGAGAACCTGAATGGATTTCTGGTATTTTTCTAACTCAACCCGCTCATTCGGTTTGTGCGCCATGCCCGCCTCGCCGGGGCCAAATAAGAGAACGGCGGCATCCAGCTTGTGTTCCACCAGAATCGAGGCATCTGTAAAGAAATTGATTCCCGTCCGCTCCACCGAAAGTCCCTCTTTTTCAAGTGACACTGAAAGCTGTTTCACAAGCGGATGTGTATCTCCAATCTCGATCGCCCGCCGATCGTTGACAATCTGGCATTTGACACGGAACTGTCCCTCCGTGCCAACCGAACGTGCCGCCGCAAATGCCTCCGCCTGGCCGACCACCATCTGGCTCGTCAGCCCCGGCGTCATGCGGATATCCATGAGGATCCGGCAGCCATCCGGCGTCATATTCGGCGCCACGCCGCCGGAAATCTGCGTTACCTGTGCGGTCGATGCGCCGAGGACCGGGTGTGTGAACGTTTTTACGTATGCCTCTATCTCACCCGCCAGTACCATCGCCTGTTCCACCGCATTACAGCCTTCCTGCGGATACGCCCCGTGGCTCGTCTTTCCGTGTGCCTCTATCTCCAGCCACAGGCAGCCCTTTTGGGCCACGCCGAGCCTGCATCCCGTCGGTTCTCCGATGAGCAGCGTTCCAATTGATGCCTCCGGAACCTCTTTTAAAATCTCCTGGGCACCGATTCCGCCTTTTTCCTCATCACAGGTTCCGAGAAACCGGATCGTGCGCGGCACCGGACGGCCGGACTTTTTGTATTCACAGAGCGCGTACACCATCGCGGCTAAACCACTCTTCATGTCACTGGCGCCGCGGGCGTAGAGAAAGCCGTCCTGCTCCACCGGAACCGCCGGATCGGTCTTCCATTCCCCGGTATCCCCGTAAGGAACCGTGTCCAGGTGTCCGTTCCAGAAGATCGGATTTTCATCCGTCTCCCCTTTAAGCTCCGCCAGCACATTGGCATGTGTCCCGTCAATACGCTGTATTTTTGCAGATATTCCAGATTTTTCAAAATATTTATACAAATATTCTGCAACCGCTCCCTCGTCATCCCGTCCATTGACACTCCGGATGGCCAGAAGGTCTGTTAAAAGTTCAACCGCTCCGTCCATACGCCGCTCTCCTTTTTCCTGCTCTTTGGTTTCTTATTTCTAAATCTTTATTTCTGAATCAGCCAGTCTGCGATATTCTGCCACAGTTTATTGTAGTACTCCCACTCGCAGAATTCCGGCGGTGCCCAGTGCGGTGCACAGTCGGTTGTGACAACGCCGCTGCGTCCCTTTCCATAGGAAGCAAATGCGATAAACGGATCGCCCTCTACGGTAACCGGAACAGCTGCCTCCGGTTTTGCGATCACCTTATTGTAACCGAGAACCTCCGGCCAGTCCGTCGGGATACCTGCAAGTGCCTCGTGGTCTGCTACCGTCACCGGTTTCACGCCTTCGCAGTGTTCCATACGGTCATCCACGGTCAGAACCTCAACCGGAAGAACTTCCTGGACTGCCGTATCGTGCCATTTACCCTTTGCATCCACACCGGAGAAGGTCAGATAGCCGCCGACCATCAGAAGTGCGCCGCCATCGTTGACATAGTCGCGGATCAGGTTGCAGCGGTTCGGCATTTTTTCACTGCGGTTAAAGGTAGCGCCCGGAAGAAGCAGGGTGTTTGCTCCGATATCGGACAGGATCACCAGATCGTACTGTTTCAGCTCTTCCATCGTAAATGGAAATTCCTCATTGGCCAGATGATTCGGAAGGAAGGTCACTTCATAGCCGCCTGCCTCCAGCGCCGCTTTCAGCCATTTTTCACCCGTCTCATAGGTAGAGGTATAAAACGCGTCAAAGCCCTTTACATGGGTGGTATAGCTCATCCAGGACTCGCCTGCCAGTAATACTTTCTTGCTCATGGTTGTATCTCCTTTTCTTATTTTGATACCGGAAATTTTTTATGATTTCCATGCAATGCTCCAGTCGGTTTTTTATCTGTCATTTTTTGTCTGTCATTCCGTCGGCTCATCTATCTGCCTTTCTTCGGCAGTCTGCCTGTTTCTGTCTGCGTATCGCATTCGCTGCAGGCGTTTTATTTCTCTTCTACTGTTTTTGGCCCCACGCAAGGATCAGCTTCGCGTACACCAGAATGGCCTCCAGATAGGAATCCAGCTTCAGCCACTCATCCACGGTATGGCACTGTGCGCCCTCGCCCGGTCCGTACTGAATCGTCGGGCATCCGGCAATGTTGCGCCACAGACGGGAATCACAGCCAAAATGCGATCCTTCTACTTTTACACCGTGTCCGGTCACATCGCTGTACGCCTCTTTAAAGGTGTCTACCAGCGGATGTGCTTCCTCCATCTCAAATCCGTGTCCGGTCTGGTAAATCGAGATTTTCGGCGGATGTGCTTCCATCCATGCATCGGAACGGCTGATCCGTTCGACTACATCCGTAAACTCTCTTACTACCATATCCTGATCCATCAGAGTCGGAACATAATGGACACAGGTCGAAAAACTGCACTCGCCCGGCACGGTGGAACCAGCCGTTCCACCCTCGATCACGCCGATATTTAAACTCGGCGGCGGAAGCAGGCGGTGACGGATCGTCAGAAGCCAGCGGTGTTCCATCTCATTTAAGCCCTGAATCACCTTGATTGCCTTCTCGATCGCGCTGACGCCCTCGGCCTTCGCACCGGAATGACACGCTTTTCCTTCAAAATCCACCTTGAAGAACACCCAGCCCATATGTGCCAGAATCAGGGTATCGTCCGTCGGCTCGCAGTTGACAACGCCATCCGCTTTCAGACCACGCATTACCGCCTGAATTGAGCCATTACCGCCGCCCTCTTCGTCGCACACAGAAGTGATCGTCACATCGCCCGGCAGCTCATATCCGGCATCCTGCAGAAGCTTTACTGCCATGACCGACGCCATCAGGCCGCCCTTCATATCCGTACAGCCTCGTCCGTACATCTTGCCATCCCGGATCACCGGCTCAAACGGCGGGTTCGTCCAGCCGTCTTCCATCTCCGCCGGCATAACATCGATGTGGCCGTTAAATAACAGGCTTTTTCCGCCCTTTTTGCCTTTGAATGTCGCATAGACATTTGCGCGATCGGTCTGGTTGTGGCCCAAGTTGCCCTCCTGGTGCTTCTCAAAGCTTTCCTGAATGACTGCCTCATCCATTGGA
>JBNMLY010000077.1:0-10607 GCA_050875065.1 Otoolea sp.
GCCGAGTTCTTCGGTCTTTTCCACACATTTTTTTGTAAATGCCGCTGCCCGTCTGACGGCCTCCTCCATCGGTACGCCGCGTACCAGGCTGGCGCCGATCACGGCCGCAAAGACATCCCCGGTGCCGTGGTAACTGCCCGCCACATATTTGGTTGCGTGAAAGACCGGTTCTTTGCCGCGCTCATGAATCACGTTGAGAATCTGTTTTCCCTTGACCACCCCCGTCAGAATGACCGACCGTGCGCCCAGAAGGTGCAATTTCCAGGTCAGATCTGAGAGTTTGCGCTTATTCCAGCCATTTTCTTCATACGGTGTGTCCGTCAGGGCGCAGGCTTCGGTCAGGTTTGGTGTAATAACGTCTGCATACTGCATCAGTTCCCGCATCGCCTCGATCAGATCCTCGTCACAGACACTGTAGAGATGTCCGTGATCTCCCATCGTCGGGTCGACCAACACCATCGTATGCTCCCGCTTAAAATCCCGAATAAAATCTGCCACGATTGACGCCTGTCTGGCGGAACCTAAAAATCCGGTCATGATTCCGTCCATCTCAAATCCCATCTTCCGCCACGGTTCCAGGTACGCTTCCATCCGATCGGTATAATCATCCATATAGCACTCCGGATACCCCGCATGATTCGAAAGCACCGCCGTCACCACCGGACAGCACTGTACCTTCAGGGCACTGATGACCGGCATGGCCGCAGTCAGGGAGCACCGTCCATAGCCCGACAAATCATTTAAAACCGCCAGTTTCTTCTGTATTCCTTCCATTAATACTTTTTCCTCGTTTCCTTAATCTAATAAACTTGTAGCAGAACCTTTCCGGCATGCTTCTCCACGCAAGCACTCATCCGCCCGGAACATTTCTGGACTCATCGGACGCACTTTCCTATGAAACAACAAGGAGACTGTGCCTAGGCAGAGTCTCTTTCTATTCTACCCATTCACAGTCTCCTGTATGTGTTTCATTGGAATCAGCTAATTATGCCTTCGCTTCTGCAGACAGTGCATCCATGAATCCCGCCTTGCGAAGCGCCGGACGGACTGCCATATAGACAACCACCGATGCGATTGTAGAAGTAACTGCATTGATCGAGGTAGCTGCCACATTCCATGCAAGTGTCAGTTCAGCCGCCGGCTTGCCGATGATCCAGAGTTTGTAATAATATCCGATCAGCGGATCCGCGATAACGTTGAACAGAAGACCTGCAACCGCTGCTGCGATCGTAAAACCAAGAATATGCTTCTTATCTGTGCTTTTATCGATCTTGCCCAGACGATGTGCCACGAATCCGGCTATCAGTCCGATGCAGAATTTACAGATAAATGTCTTCGGTGCATATACGATATAGACCGGATCCAGAAGATCACCGATTGTCATGCCGATCGCACCGCCCAGACCGCCGTAAAAGCCGCCGACTAAGAGTGCTCCGATGACACAGACTGCATTTCCGAGATGAATGGACGTTGCATCGCCGCCCGGAAGTGTAATCTTAATCTGTCCATATGTAAAGACAACATACGAAAGAGCCGCCAGCAGACCGACCATCGCGATCTTATAGGCCTGATTTGATTTGTTTGCCATGATGTTTCATCCTCCCTTTTTATTGGACCCATCATAGCACATTCTTGTCCCCTGAAAAACATACAGTTTTTATCATTTTAACCGGGTCAGTTTTAGTCATGTGCCTCCACGCACAAGAGCACACCGCGCTCCAGCTCCAGAATGCCCTCCTCCCGTTTGAGTTCATTGCTGATACAGAGGCTCGTTCCCAGCCCGATCGTGCGCCGCTGAAGCGGATACTTGAACCCGCGCAGGGTCAGTCCCTCGACCGTTTCCGTCATCGGCAGAAACGAAATGTACTTCCCGTAGAGTTCCTCCCGGTGAAATACCTTGCGCCCGCCTAAGAGATACAGGCGGTTGCGGGCATCATAGATATTGACCTCCATCCCCTGCCGGAAGAACTGGTACATCAGTTGGATATTGCCGATCGCGTGATCCATCCGTCCGCCCAGCGCTCCCAGGATATCCACCGCCTCGCAGCCTTCACGTGCTGCCGTTAACAGTGCCAGCTCTGTGTCTGTCTCATCTTTCTCCGGTTTATGGATCTCAAACCGGATCGCCGGCTGGTTCTGGTATTCCTCCAGCACTTTCATATCCACCGTATCCAGATCGCCGACCACCGCATTCGGAGAAATATGCAGTGGACGCAGGACTTCCAGCCCCGCGTCCGCCGCAATTACATAGTCATACGAGCGCTGTGAGAGAAAATCTTTCGCAAACGCAATATCAATCGTTCCGCCTGTCACAATCAAACAACGCTTCATGTTCATCATCCCTGTTCAAATTCATGAAAAATATTTAAAAATGTATTTACATTCTCCGCCGGGTTTCCTTTAAACACGGCACTTCCCGCTACAATCACATCAGCGCCAGCCTCCAGTACCGTCCGCACATTGTCCGGTGTGATACCGCCGTCCACCTCGATGCGGGTGGAGAGTCCTCTCTCGTTGCACATAGCGCGCAGTTTTTTAATTTTCTCTACCGTATATGGAATAAATTTCTGTCCGCCAAACCCCGGATTGACCGTCATCAGCAGGACCATGTCCACCTCCGGCAAAATGACATCCAGTGTCTCGACCGGCGTCGCCGGATTCAATGCCACACCCGTCTTTAAGCCCGCTTCCCGGATCTGCGCGATCGTGCGATCCAGATGCAGACAGGCCTCCTGATGTACACAGATAAGATCCGCACCTGCTTTTTTGATGTCCTCCACGTAACGTCCCGGCTCTTCCACCATCATGTGCACATCAAACACGCGGTCCGTCACTGGACGCAGGCTCTTGATCACCGGCATTCCAAAGGAGATACTCGGCACAAACGCACCGTCCATCACATCCAGATGGATGTACTGTGCACCTGCCCGTGCCACCTCGGCCACCTGCTCTCCCAGCTTCGTGAAATCTGCCCCCAGAATCGAAGGTGATAATATAATCATGGTTTTTTCCTCCCAAATTTTATGTACGCTCGAACTCTTTCCGGTGCCCGGGCATACATTCATTCTTCTGTCTTGTTCTTCCGAAATGCTTCTATGCATACTATTTACAGCATTTTCACCGTCTCTGTCAAATCTTGTCAGCGGCCGCCTCTGCCGTATTTCTTTTTTTCTTTTAATTCCTGATACATCAGACGGTAATTATCATACCGGCTCTGCCCAATCTTCTGCTGCTGTACCGCCGTCTTGACGCCGCACTCGCGCTCGCCGATATGCACACAGCCAAGAAAACGGCATTCATCCTCATAGGCCCCAAATTCCGGAAAGAAATCCTTGAGTGCCTCCGGCTCCAGATCTTCAATATAGAGAGAACTGAATCCCGGCGTATCCATCATGTAGGTGCCTTCTTCCACAAAAAAGAGTTCCGAATGGCGGGTCGTGTGCTTTCCGCGGCGGATTTTTTCACTGATACCGCCCGTCTCCATCTGTGCCTCAGGCTGGATGAAGTTCGTGATCGATGATTTTCCGACGCCCGAAGGTCCGGCTAGGACGGTGGTTTTCCCGGAAATCAACTGATGAAATTCCTCCAGTCCCGATTTCTCATAGGTGCTGATAAAATGCACCGGATAGCCTGCCGGTTCATAGATTGCACGCAGTTTTTCCTGCTCGGCGGCATCCACCAGATCGATCTTATTAAAACAAATGCTGACCGGAACCTCCTGCCGCTCCATCATAACCAGGAAGCGATCAAGAAGGTTCAGATTCGGCATCGGATCGGTAATGGCAAAAACCACCACTGCCTGATCAACATTGGAAACCGCCGGGCGGATCAGACGGTTTTTACGCGGGAGAATCTCATCAAGATTGCCGGTCGCCTTCTCCTCGTCAAGGACACTGATCTCCACATCATCCCCTACCAACGGCTTAATACCGCGGTTTCGGAAAATCCCCTTCGCGCGGCATTCATATACCTTTCCAATGCCGTCATGTACATAATAAAAACCGCCAATCCCTTTAATTATCTTTCCCTGCATACCTGCACCTTTATTACTTTCTATTAATTATCCGATACTTCCACAAATTCAAGCTGATATGTTTTCAGAACCCGGTCATTCGTCAGATCGAGGATCTGCAGCTCACCGGTCTGTACGCCGTCTGCGCCCTCAATATTGTAATGAATCGGAAGCGTAATATCACCGCCGATCTCCCTCGGCTCCATAAGAGTTTTTTTCACATTCTCACCGTTTACCGTCTGCCTCATTACAATGCTGACACGGATATGGGTATCACCGGAACTTGGACCAAACAGTTCACTCATCTGAAAATCATCATTAATGACTGCCACATAGCGGGTTCCTTTCCCCAAGCTGACTGTATATCCAACGGACGTTCCCTCTGGCGTATCCGTTTTTTCCTGTACATCCTGACTGATGATCTTGCCTTTTGCAACCTCGGAACTTTTAGCTTCTTTGCGCTCACCGAGCTGTAAACCAACCGCCTCCAGAACTAATTTCGCATTTTCCTCCGAAAGGCCGGTAATCTTCGGCATAGATACTGTCTGAACCGATGGTCCCAGACTGACATAGAGCGTTACCGTTCCACCCGGTTCTACAGTGGACGGACTGTAGCGAATTACCATGCCAGATGCAACCGTGTCACTGCTCTCTTTCTGTTCCACAACTGTCAGTTTTTTCTCTTCCGCCAGAAGCGTTTCCGCTGCTTCACCGGACATCTCGTCCAATCCCAGCTCAGTTAAATCAATTTCTTCATCGCCCTCACCAACCGTAACAATGACGGAAGTCTGTTTCGACACTACGGTTCCACTGGCAATGTTTTGACCGATTACTTTACCTTTTTCTGAATTTTCAGATTTTGCATACTCATAGCGAATCTTTAAGGAAACATCCTCCAATGCCGCTTTCGCTTCGTCCTCTGTCATGCCATCCAGGGCTGGCACCTTGCATTCAGTCGATTCCAAGCTGGTGCTCTCTGCTTCACTCGAAGCAGCGGTTGTAATTTTCACTGTATTCTGCCCACTACCAGAGCCGAGATTAAAAATCCCTGTCAGTTTTACCACAATGACAATTAAAACAACGACGATCAAAATGGCCGCGCCAACTCCAATCATTGTCAAAACACGTTCCATCTGTCCATTTACATCGTCATGGTCCAAATTGTCTTCACGGCCATCTCTGCGTTTTTTCGACGCCCGCGAAAATCGTTCTTCTGATTCCTCTAAACAGCCCTCTTCTTCCCCATCTTCATCGGAGGAATCCCGTTTTTCTGGTAGTTTTTCCCGCCAGGCTCGGTTCTGTAAAAGAATACTCGGTCCATCTTCCTGCGTATCGTCTGTCTGCTCTCCCACCTGACGCCTCAGTTCGCTTGTATCGCGGATGACCGTCGGGGAGCTTTCATCAAATTCCGGTTCTTTCTTTAAAAATCGATCCTCTGGATCCACCAACGCATGCCGCAAATCAGCAATCAGTTCATACGCACTCTGATAACGGCGCTCCGGTTTCTTCTGCACACATTTAAGAATAATGCGATCCAAACTTTCTGGTACTTTGGGATTTATACAGCTTGGGGCCTCTACTGGTTCTTCCAAATGTGCCAATGCCACAGACACCGGATTATCTCCATCAAACGGAACTTTTCCCGTCAGCATCTCATACATCGTGATCCCCAGTGAATAAATATCGCTGCGACCGTCGCTATAACTGCCCTTTGCCTGCTCTGGCGAAATATAATGTACTGAACCGACCGCATTTGCCCCTATCGTCTGTGCAGACACCGCCCTGGCAATACCAAAATCCGCCACCTTTACTTTTCCGTCACGTGAAATGATCATATTCTGTGGCTTAATATCCCGGTGCACAATGTGCTGATCATGCGCTGCAGCCAATCCCTGCGCCACCTGAATGGCAATTCCGATCGTCTCTTTGACGCCTAACTGCCCTTTTTTAAGAATATAGCTTTTCAGCGTGATCCCCTCTATCAGTTCCATGACAATATAGTGGAGATTTCCCTCATCCACTACATCGTAGACACTCACGATATTCGGGTGAGAAAGCCCCGCAGCCGCCTGTGCCTCCATCTTAAATTTACTGACAAAATTTGCATCCTGGCTGTATTCATCTTTCAGAACCTTGATCGCCACCAGACGGTTCAGTGTATGGCACTTCGCCTGATACACTTCAGACATACCGCCTGTACCAATCAGTGAGAGGATCTCATAGCGATCCTGTAAATAGGTTCCTGGTTTCAGCATCATGATTCCCTCACCTCCTTGAGCTGCGGATCAATCAGTATCACCGCGATATTATCCTTCCCACCATTTTGGTTTGCCAACGCCGCCAGTGCCCGCGCTTTCATGTGAAGAGTCCCCGGCAATAACACCAGACGGTAGATTGCCATGTTATCCACCATATTTGTCAGCCCATCCGAACAAAGCAGTATGTAATCGCCCTGTTTAATCGGAACTTCAAAAAAATCCGGTTCCACATGACAGCCAATCCCGACCGCACGGGTAATGATATTTTTCTTGTTCTCATATTCCTGACTGCCCCGGCTCATCTGTCCCATTGATACCATCGCTTCTACATAGGAATGATCCCTGGTAATCTGACGGATCCCGGTACGCTCGATCAAATACAGGCGGCTATCTCCAACATTCGCCACATACAGCGTATTTTTTTGAATAGACGCAGCCACCAGTGTTGTCCCCATCCCTGCCAGCTCCTCTTTTTGACAGGACATGCGAAACAACGCGTCATTCGCCATTTCGATTCCTTCCCGGAGGATTGCCACTGGCTCCGTTTTCTGACTTTCCTCAATACATTTCGGAAGATATTCCGCCAGATACCTGGAAGCGAAATCCCCCGCCTGGTGTCCTCCCATGCCATCCGCCACCAAAAATAAATTCGGAAGCGCTCCGACCGGTTCAATGCTGGAAAATTTAGCATCCTGATTGATCTTCCTTACTTTTCCTATATCGGTCAGTGCGTATGCTTTCATTCGACTGCCGCACCTTCTTTCCCCGGCTGAACAGCCATCTCCTGTTCTTTATCCATATAGCTCTTCCGGAGCTGTCCGCAGGCGCCATCTATGTCGCGCCCCATCTCGCGCCGGATCGTCACATTGATTCCCTTTGATTCCAGACATCCCTTGAACGCCTCGATCGCCTTCCGGCCGGACTGTACATAGGCTCTCTCCTTGATCGGGTTGACCGGGATCAGATTCACATGCCCATGCTGATCCTGAATCAGCGCCGCCAGCTCTCGCGCCTCGTCCAGATTGTCGTTGACGCCCTGCACCAGACTGTACTCAAACGTCATACGGCGTCCTGTTTTTTCAAAATAATAATGGCACGCCGCCAGCACATCCTTCAGCGCATACGTGCGCGCGATCGGCATCAGGCTCTTCCGCACCTCGTCATTCGGTGCGTGCAGGGAAAGCGCCAATGTGATCGTCAGCCCCTGATCCGCCAGTTCCCGGATCTTCGGCACCAGACCACAGGTGGAAACGGTTACATTCCGCTGGCTGATATGAAGTCCGCCTTCCTCCGTCAGCAGATGGATAAAACGGAGCAGATTGTCATAATTGTCCAGCGGTTCGCCCGATCCCATCACGACCACGTTGGAAACGCGTTCCCCCGTATCACGCTGAATCTGGTAGATCTGGTCCAGCATCTCCGACGGACGCAGATTCCTCTCCAGACCATCCAGGGTCGAAGCACAGAAACGGCAGCCCATCCGGCAGCCCACCTGCGAAGAAATGCACACCGAATTGCCATGCTTATAGCGCATCAAGACACTCTCGATGACATTGCCGTCTGCCAGACGGAACAGATACTTGCGCGTCCCGTCGATCTGGGAAATCTGCACCCGCACCCTTTCCAGCGACACGTATTCGCACGCATCCTGCAGCTTCTGACGGAGCGCCTTGGAAAGATTCGTCATATCGTCAAAGGAGGATGCCAATTTTTCATGCATCCACTGGTAGATCTGGGCGGTCCGGAATGGTTTTTCGCCCAGACTGACCAAAAAGGCACGCAGTTCCTCCTGCGTCATTGATTTTATATCCTGCTTTTCCATGTCGGACTGCCTCCCTGTCTATTCTCTTGCGTATTTTCCCTTGTCCCAACGTAACTGTTCGATATTTTACAGCTGCGGGCAGACATCCATGCAGATTTCTCCTCTCAGGCTTTTCTCTTCATCACGGAAATGAAAAATCCATCACATGGATGAACGCCCGGATAGAGTTGGATGTATCCCTCTTTCAGGCTTTCTTCCTGAAAATCTGCCCCCAGGCGGCCGCTTATATCGACCGGCTCAAATGGGTATTCCTGTAAGAACCAGGCACGGTTTTCATCATTTTCCAGACGGTTGACCGTACAGGTGCTGTAAACCAGCACTCCGCCCGGCTTCACGTACTGCCAGACCACCGACAGCATCTGCCGCTGCAGTGCCGCCAGATCCCGGATTCCATCCATCGAAGCATTGTATTTGATATCCGGCTTGCGCCCGATAATTCCAAGTCCTGAACACGGCAGATCGGCAATGACCACATCCGCTTTCTGCTCCATCGAAGCATCGAACTCGCAGGCATCCCAGACACGGGCGGAAACGTTTGTGCAGCCGCTGCGGGCAATATTCTCCTCAATCAGGGATACCTGGTAATCGCTCACATCCCGGATCTCCACCTGTCCGCTTCCTTTCAGCAGATCCGCCGCATGAAGCCCTTTTCCGCCCGGTGCGCCGCAGACATCGAGGACAAAATCGCCCTCTTTAATCCCCGCCGCATCGCCAGCCAGGGACGAACTCAGATCCTGGATCCGGATCAGCCCCTCGCGGAACGCTTCCAGGCTCTCTGGATAGTCCACGCCCGTCAGACGGTAGACGCCGCTTCCTGCCGCCGTCTCCTCGGCCGTCACGCCCTGGGCCGACAGGGAAGCGAGGATCGCTTTTCTTCCCGCACGGCTCTCGGCAAACCGCACCATAAATGGCCGTTTTTCCAGTCCTGCCTGCGCCATCCTGCGCGCCGTCTCCGCCCCATAGCTCTCCTTCCAGAGATCCAGAATCCAATCCGGCATCGAGTAGCGCACTGAATCATCCGGGAAGGTCAGTTTCTCTTTTCCACGCGCAACGGAGCGCAGCACGCCATTCACAAAACCGGAGAGACCGGAAAATCCAAGTTTTTTCGCGAGGCGCACCGCCTCGTTGCACGCCGCCGAATCCGGGACACGATCCATATAGTAAATCTGGTACACGCCCATCCGCAGCAGTGTGCGGATAAACGGTTTCATCTTATGAACCTTTGTCTTGGAATATGCATTGATAATATAATCGATCTGGATTTTATATTCGACCGTCCCGTCCACAATCCTTTTTAAGAACGAGCGGTCTGCTTTCTCCAGATACTGATATTTGGAAAGAGCCTGAAAAAGGGCCAGATGTGCATACTGTCCCTTTCCAGAATCTCGGTCAAAATTTCTGCCGCTATTTCGCGCAGCGCTGTTCCATCAGTCATCGCGCCGTCCTCCAAATAATATAATCAGACGCAGAAGCTGCAAGATCGAACCAGCTGCCGCTGCCACATACGTCAGTGCCGCCGCACCGAGTACCTGCTTGGTATATCCCACTTCTTCCCCTCGCAGAATCCCGGTTGAATCGAGCAGACGCACCGCGCGCGCGGAGGCGTTGAACTCCACCGGCAGTGTCACAAGCTGAAACAGCACTGACAAGGAGAATAAAAGAATTCCCAGGGAAACCATCGGAGATCCCATGCCGCCAATCAGAACACCGAGCAGAATCATCGGCCAGGAAAGCTGTGCACCGATATTGACCACCGGCACCATCGAGCCGCGCAGACGCAGCGGAACATACTCCGATGCATCCTGCATCGCGTGTCCACACTCATGTGCGGCAACGCCGATCGCCGCCACCGAAGTCGAACCATACACACTCTCGGATAAATTAACCGTTTTCGTGCGCGGATCGTAGTGATCGGTCAGACTTCCTGCCACCTGACGGATCTGCACATCGTAGATTCCCTGTGAATTTAAAAGCTGTCTTGCCGCCTCGGCCCCCGTCATGCCAGTCATGCTGCGGACTCTCGAAAAACGTGCATATGTGCTTTTTACCTTCGCAGATGCTCCTAATGACAGGAACACACCAATCAGCACCAGAATCATCGTCGGATCAAACATACTGTAATATCCATATCCGTAACCGTACATATCACTCCAACTCCTTTCAAACGCCCGGCTGCCTGTAACGGTTCAGCACCTGCTGAACAATCCTTTTTATCCGAGCTTTGTTCCCTCTTCCACCGGATATCCGCGCAGAAATGCCGCTGTATCCATCCGCTTCTTACCTTCCAGCTGAAGCTCGCGGATCGTGAGAAGTCCCTTGCCAGTCTGGACGGAGAACGCATCTTTACCAACACGCACCACCTGTCCGAATGTCTCCGGTGACGGCGTTCCCGCCGCGTCTTCCTCAACATCCGCCGACCAGATCTTCAGGGTTTTTCCTTCAAATTTTGTGTAAGCGCTCGGCCACGGGTTTAAGCCGCGGATCAGGCGCTCGATCGCTGCCGCTTCCATCGACC
>JBNMLY010000078.1:0-10455 GCA_050875065.1 Otoolea sp.
CTGCCGGAGGGGGAGGTACATATAGAGGAGTTTTAGCTCTATTTTATTTATTTCTTCAATTCCTTGATCCCGGCTTCCAGTCCCGCCGCCGTCAGCGGAAACATCGGGATCTCCTCCCGGATCAGGCTGATCGTGTACGCGCCGTAGGCATACGCCCAGTTATTTTCCCGCATCGGGTTCAGCCAGATCGCGGACGGGAACCGCCGGTGCAGCTCCTGCAGCCAGTAAATGCCCGTCTTCTCATTGCTGTGGAAATAGTCCAGGCTGCCGCCCCGGTACAGAAGCTCCGAAGGCGCCATCGACGCATCCCCGACCAGAATGACCTTGTATTCCGGTTTCAGGTTGTGGAACACCCACTCGGTCGAGATCTTGTCCCGCCACGAACAGGACGGGGTCGTAAACAACTGATCATAGAAACAGTTGTGGAAATAGTAGATTTTCAAATCCTTAAAATGCGAAGACTGGTTGACCGCCTGAAACAGCCGGTTGCACAGATCCGCATACGCCCACATCGAACCGCCGCTGTCCATCAAAAGCAAAAGCTTTGTCTGGTTCTTTCTCGGCCGCTCCATGACAAGCTCCAGGCGTCCGCCCTCGTCGCAGGTCTTCTCGATCGTCTTCTCCACGTTGAGCTCCGTCTTCGGGCCGTCCTCGCGGCAGGATAAGAGGCGCAGCTTTTTGAGCGCCACCTGAAACTGCCGGATCTGGATGACCGCATCGTCGCGGAAATCGCGGTAATTCCGCTGTTCCGCCACCTGCAGCGCACTCCGGTTTTTACCCGGGCCGCCCACGCGGATGCCCTTCGGACTGTAACCGGAATGTCCAAAGGCCGACGTACCGCCGGTTCCAATCCACTTATTGCCGCCGTGGTGCTGCTCATGCTGCTCTTTCAGTCGTTCCGCCATCATTTTACGGATATCGTCCAGATCAAGTCCCGCAAACCGCGCATCGACCTCGTCCTTATCATACGGCGTCTGCGCGTGCGCCTTTGCAAGCCAGTCCAAGACTTCTTTCGGAAGTTCTTCAAACGTCTGCACATTTTTGAAATATGCCAGAAACGCCTGATCGAACTTATCATACTCCGACTCCTTTTTGACCAGAATAGCACGTGCCATATAGTAAAATTCCGTCAGACTCGCTTCATTCAGGTTCATCTCCAGCGCATCCATCAGGCTGTTCCACTCGTTGAGGCTCGTCTTCATCCCGTAAGAACGGAGAAGATACAGAAAATCAGTAAACATATCGGTTATTCTCCACCAGCTTTAAATCCTCTGTCTTTTTTAAGAGTACCCCCGCAAACGGGATCTCTTTTTCCAGTTTTTCCACCGGAATTCCGCCAATCACAAGCGCCTGAATCCAGTCAAGCACCTCGGAGGTACTCGGTTTCTTCTGCAGGCCGCGCAGATCGCGCACCCGGTAAAAGGCGTCCAGCACGCCGTCGATCAGCTTCTGGTCGAGATCCGGGTAATGTGCCTTGATGATCTTCTCCATCATCGGCTGCTCCGGGAATGCAATATAATGGAAGATACAGCGGCGCAGGAACGCATCCGGCAGCTCCTTCTCCGCATTGGAGGTGATAATCACGATCGGGCGGTGCTTCGCCTTGACCGTCTTTCCCGTCTCCGGAATGTAAAATTCCATCTTGTCAAGCTCCCAGAGCAGGTCGTTCGGGAATTCCAGATCCGCCTTATCGATCTCATCGATCAGGAGAACGGTCTGTTTCTCCTTCTCAAACGCCTCGCCCATCTTTCCGAGACGGATGTATTTGGCGATGTCATCGACACCGTCCGCACCGAACTGGCTGTCGTAGAGACGCTGTACCGTATCGTACACGTAAAGTCCGTCCTGCGCGCGGGTCGTCGATTTGATGTTCCAGATTAAAAGTTCCATATCAAGGGAACGCGCGATCGCCTCCGCGAGCATCGTCTTTCCGGTACCCGGTTCTCCCTTGATTAAGAGCGGCTTTTTGAGCGCCGCCGCGATATTGACGCTGCGGATCAGTTCATCCGAAGCGATATATTCGTCACTGCCGTGAAATTGTTGCATGGTAAGTTCTCCTTTTAGTAAGTTCTTCTTTTACATAACTGTAAATGATAACAAGGGCGGCATACCGATCCAGGATCCATGCTGGCTGCGATCGGTTCGGATCCATCGTTCCCCCGATCTCCATACATAATCCTGCCCGTTTGCCGCCTCATTCATTTGCGATACTAGAGTCAAAAGTTCAGAAATCCGACGCAAGCTTGCTTGCAGGAGGATTTTTGAATTTGGGACTCTTTCATCATAATATAGCAATATTCTAATAGTTTGTCAAATCGTATATATGTTAGGATCTAATTCTTTCTATTTCGCCACCCGGATATTCTTGCTGCCGCTGAATCCTTCCGGCGGCTCCGTCTCCGTGAAGATCGTCGCCCCGTCAAACGCCCCGAACGTCACCGAACTGACCATGCCGAATTTCTGGTTGTCCGCCAGCACATAGCAGTGTTCCGTCTGGCGCATCGCCTCCTGTTTCACCAGTGCCTCATTCGGATCCGGTGTTGTAAAACCGTGGCGCTTGCTGATACCGTTCGTTCCAAAGAATCCTTTCGTGAAATGATATCCCTGAATCGTCAGGATCGCCTGGCTTCCGATGACCGCTTCCGTCGTGCCCTTTAACTCACCGCCGATCAGAATCACGCGGTTTCCGGCGGCTGCCAGCCGTTTGGCGTGCGATACCGCATTCGTCACAAAGGTAGCGCTGCGCGCCGGAAGATAATCTAAGATATATCCCGTCGTCGTGCCTGCATCCAGATAAACGAAATCATCCGGCTGGATGAGTCCCGCCGCAAACTGGGCGATTCTCCGTTTTTCCTCCTGCTGCAGCTCCATCTTCTGCGCCACCGACGGCTCGGTTCCCGTAAACGTACCATCCGAGGATACCGCGCCGCCAAATACCTTCGTCAGACGTCCCGCCTTGTCAAGCGCGTTCAAATCCCGCCGGATCGTCGATTCCGAAACCCCCAGCACCTCTTTAATCTCAGGAACTGTCACACTCCTCTTTTTATCCAGAAGTCCCAAAATCAGTTCGTATCTCTTTTCTGTCAGCATGACATCCTCCCTCTCATTTCCTCTTACAGTTTACTAATGTCACTTTCTACAATAATCTTCCGAATCGGCAGCACCCGTCCTGGCGATACGGAAAGCTCATCTACGCCCATCTTCAAGAACTCTTTTGTCAGGGTCAGGTCGGCGCCCAGTTCTCCGCAGATACCCGCCCAGATGCCCTCGGCGTGTGCATTTTCAACCACCATGCGGATCATCGCCAGCACCGCCGGATGATGCGGATCGTAAAATGCATCCAGCTCCGGATTCTGACGGTCTACCGCCAGCGTATACTGTGTCAGATCGTTTGTTCCGATGCTGAAAAAGTCCACCTTTTTCGCCAGCTCCCGGCTCACCATAACGGCCGCCGGAGTCTCTATCATAATGCCCTGCTTCGGATTACCGAACTGGAGATTCTGAGCAGAAAGTTCGGCTTTCACCTCCTCGACGATCTTCGCGATCGCCTCGACCTCCCAAACGCTCGTGATCATCGGATACATGATCTGGAGGTTGCCGTAGGCGCTTGCCCGAAACAGCGCGCGAAGCTGTGTCTTGAAGATCTCCGGCCGTGTCAGGCAGATGCGGATCGCCCGGCAGCCCATCGCCGGATTTTCTTCTTTTTTCAGTTCAAAATAATCGCACTGCTTGTCCGCGCCGATGTCCAGTGTGCGGATGATGACCGGCTTGCCCGCCATCGTCTCCGCCACCTGCTTGTACACCTGGAACTGCTCTTCCTCGGTCGGAAACGTCTCTTTTTCCAGATATAAAAATTCACTGCGGAACAGTCCGATGCCCGCCGCATCGTTCTGGATTACCGACGCCAGATCCTTGCTGTTACCGATATTGGCGTAAAGGCGGATCTTCTTTCCATCCAGGGTGACCGTCTCGCGCCCTTTCAAGGTCTGCAGCAATTCTTTCTTCCCCTTCTCCTCCTGCTGCCGGCGTCGCATCGCCTCCAGCGTCTCCTCATCCGGTTCCACGTAGAGAATGCCGTTCGTGCCGTCCACTACTGCAAATTTTCCATCCACCGTTTCATCCAGCGGCACATCCGTTCCGATCAGCGCCGGAATACACATCGTCCGCGCCAAGATTGCCGTGTGAGAATTGACCGAACCATGTACCGTCACAAACGATAATACCTTATCCTTTTCAAGCTGAACCGTCTCCGACGGTGCCAGATCATCCGCCAGAACGATCACCGGTTCATCCGTGTGAATGCCCTGGCCCGCACCGCCGGACAGGACGCGCACGATCCGCTCGGAAATATCCTTGACATCCGCCGCGCGTCCGCGCATATATTCATCCTCCATCGCCGCAAACATCTGGGCGAAATTGTCGCCGGTCACCGCGACCGCATACTCGGCATTGACCTTCTGCGTCTCGATGATATTCTGAACCGCGTCCAGATAATCCTCATCCTCCAGCATGATCTGATGGATCTCAAAAATCGCCGCATTCGCCTCGCCGACTTCTTTCACTGCTTTCTCGTACAGCTCGCCGAGCTGGCGGATCGATTCCTGCACCGCCGCATCAAACCGCGCTTTTTCCTGTTCTGTATCCTCTATCTTCGTCCGTTTTACAGTCTGCTCGCCCTTCTGATACACACATATTTTTCCAATCGCCACACCGCCAAATACACTTTTTCCACGATACGTCTGCATGACCATTCCCCTTTCTATATGATCCAGTAATCAAAAAATACCATTGTCTCACGCATTCACACTTTTCCTGAACCTGCTGATGTCCTGTCACACTCTCGCGCTGAACACAGTCATTTTCAACCGTACTCTTTCTTCTTCACTAACATCCAAACCTACACGAAGTGTTTTATCTCATGGAACTTACTTTCCCGGAAAACAAGCGATGCCGCCATGTAATTTCTACACCGCGGCATCGTTCCGCCGGTCTCTTTTTTATATCTTTTATGAGATTCGACGTTTTTTACTGCACAAACTTCCAAACAATCCGTTCATACAGTTTTTCTTCTATATTGTTACTGTTTTGCTGTTCAAACGGCTTCTGCCAATGAACTACAAAACCGTAACTACATATTTTCCTTCATAAACCGGCTGGCCGCCTCGTAAGCTGCCTCTTCGTCCTCGCCCTCAAACGTCAGGGTTACTTCCTGCCCGTTCTTCACGGCCAGTCCCATGATACCGAAGATCTTCTTGCAGTCGCCGCTCTTTCCGTCTTTCGTCAGTTTAATCGTGCTTGCAAACTGTTTTGCCGCCTTTACCAGTTCGCCTGCCGGGCGTGCATGGATTCCTTCCGGGTCTGTAATGGTGTATTTAAATTCTTTCATGATGATGTTCTCCTCTCATTATAAACTATTTTGATTGATTATGCTAAAATAATTCCAACAAAGATTCACATTCCGTCAAAAAAATCTATTTTCCTATTCCTCTACGTTCTTCTTGAGAACTCCTAAGAGTACCGTCGAAATCGCTGTGCCGGCTACCAGAGCCAACAGGTAGAACAGCGGATTTCCCATCACCGGGAATACAAAGATTCCGCCGTGCGGTGCCATCAGGGTACAGTTAAATAACATACTCATCGCTCCTGCGACGCCAGAACCGACGATGCAGGCCGGAAGCACGTGTACCGGGTCGGATGCCGCAAATGGAATCGCGCCCTCTGTGATGAAGGCCAGACCCATGATGAAGTTGGTCGGTCCTGCCTCACGTTCTTCCTTTGTAAATTTCTTCTTGAACAGCATGGTTGCCAGTGCAATCGCACACGGAGGTGTCATGCCGCCAATCATAACCGCTGCCATCACATCGTAATTGCCGGACGCGATTGCCGCGGTACCGAACACGTATGCCGCCTTATTGAATGGGCCGCCCATGTCGATCGCCATCATCGCTGCCAGTACAAAGCCGAGAATCAGCTTGCTGGAACCGCCCATGCTGCTAAGACCATTGTTTAACGCCATATTGACCGCGCCCATCACCGGTTCTACGACAAAGCTCATAACCAGTCCGATGACAAGAACCCCCACAACCGGGTAAATCAGGACCGGTGCAATCTTTTCCAGTGCCTCTGGAAGATTCTCACACGCTTTCCGAAGCGCCAGAATCACATATCCGGCAATAAAACCGGCCGCCAGTGCGCCGAGGAAGCCCGATTTGCCCTGAGAAGCAATCATACCGCCGACAAAACCGACTGCCAGTGCCGGACGGTCGCCAATCGCCATCGCGATGAAGCCGGCCAGAACCGGAAGCATAAAGCCAAATGCCACGCCGCCGACATTTTTAAACCATGCCGCCAGCGGAGTGATCGTACCAAAATTTGCACGCTGGTCGAGCGGAAGTGCATTCATATCCACACTGAAACCGTCAATCAAAAACGCAATCGCAATCAGGATACCGCCGCCGACTACAAACGGAAGCATATGGGAAACGCCGTTCATCAGCTGTGTATAAATCTGATGTCCGATACCGCCCGATTTTCCTTTTGCAGCTGCCTTCGCCGGACTGCTGCTCCCAGAGGATGCCGCGTGGTAAACCGGTACCTCCCCGGACGCCGCGCGCTCCAAAAGCTCCGGTGCCTTGCTGATGCCGTCCGAAACCTGACATTCGATGACGCGTTTTCCGTCAAAGCGCTCCATCGGCACCTGTGCGTCCGCCGCCACGATGATGCAGTCCGCTGCCTCGATCTCCTGTGCCGTCAGCACATTTTTCGCTCCGGCTGAACCGCGCGTCTCGACTTTGATCTTCCAGCCTTTCGCGCGCGCCGCTTTTTCCAGGCCTTCCGCCGCCATATAGGTATGCGCGATACCGGTCGGACATGAAGTAACCGCTAAGATCTTCGGGCCGGCTGTCTTTGCCGTCTCCGTATCTGCTTTTCCCTCAGAAACTGCTCCGGCCTCCTGTCCCTGACCGCCTGCCTGTGCGGCTTTTTCCCCATTTACATCTACCGTTTCTTCGTCCGAACCAGCCGCCAGTCTCTCATCGATGCCGGCCTGTTCCGCATCCGCCTTATCGATAATAGAAAGGAATTCTTCCACCGAAGAGGCATTTCGCAGGGACTCTGAGAACTCCTCGTCCATCATGAGGACGGAAAGCTTGCTCAGCACATCCAGATGTACGTTGTCTTTCGTATTCGGTGCTGCAATCAGAAACAACAGGGTAACCAGTTCACCGTCCAGTGAATCGAAATCCACGCCATTTTTGATGACCATCGCTGCCAGTCCCGGCTTTTTGACCGCATCACATTTTCCATGCGGAATCGCAATCCCCTCGCCGATACCGGTTGTACTCTCTTCTTCTCTCGCATAAACCTGCTTGCGGAATGCCTCGATATCCGACAGCTTTCCGCTCGCCGCCATCAGCTCTACCGCCTTATCCAGTGTCTCCGATTTGCTGGCGGGTGCTGCATCCAGCGATATACTTCTCGGATCCAGTAAATCAGTAATCTTCATATCTGCTCCCTCCATATTTATGCCCGAATGTCAGGTACGCATTGTATGTCCAGCAATCAATTTTGCCAGTTTCAAAACTATCTGCCTGCGTACAATATCATCACAATATCATCCGATTTTTGTAACTTTACAGGTCTCGTACACCTTCTCTATCTCATCCTTCGTCGCCAGCTGCTCCGAAAAAGCGCTCGCACTTCCGGCTGCCAGCCCCATGCGGAATGCATGTTCATAACTGCCATTTTCCCCATATCCTGCCAGGAAACCGGCCACCATTGAGTCCCCGGCTCCGACTCCGTTTTTCAGGGTTCCCTTCGGCGCCTCCGCCTCGTAGACGCTTCCGTCCTCCGCCAGAAGGACCGCACCCTTGCCAGCCATCGATACCAGCACGTTGACCGCGCCCTTCTCCTGCAGCTTCTTCGCATAAGGGACGACCTCCTCCCGCTCCGAGAGCGTCACGCCGAAGATCTCGCCCAGCTCATGATTATTCGGTTTGATTAAAAATGGATGATGTCCCAGCACATTCAGAAGCAAATCTTTGGTCGCATCAACGACCATCCGGACACCCCTTCCATCCAGCCGTTCCATAATCTTCTGATAGATATCATCCGGCATCGACGCCGGAATACTTCCGGCTAAAACCAGCGTGTCATCCGCTCCCAGGCGGTCAAGCTGTGTCAT
This sequence comes from Otoolea sp., assembly GCA_050875065.1. Lineage (GTDB taxonomy): Bacteria > Bacillota > Clostridia > Lachnospirales > Lachnospiraceae > Otoolea. Next base: position 8,183 of record JBNMLY010000078.1, read on the forward strand.
CAGCGCATCCACGGCCTTCTGCGGAATCTTCGGTCCCTGACCGTTGATCTCAGTCCCGTCAATCGACTTTAGCTTCAGGTTGATGCGAGAAACTCCCTCATTCAAGGAAATAAACTCGGCTTTCACGCCCAGCTGCTCCACTTCCTTCCGAACCTCCTCGCCGACAAAACCGGCTGTAAAACCAAGCGCTGTATTGACGATTCCCAGGTTTTGAAGAACGGTCGAAACATTGATTCCCTTTCCACCTGGAAGCAAAAGCTCCGACTCCGTCCGGTTGGTCAGCCCCAGTTTAAAATCACTGACTGACACGATATAATCTAACGATGGATTAAACGTTACCGTATAAATCATAAGCCTTCGTTCCTTTCTTCTCTTGATTGATTCTGACTGTATTATATAATCATTTTCAATCAAAATCAATCAAACTTATTCACAAACATGGCACTTCTTTTTGGTTCATGTTGCACAATTTTGATTTTTTATGATTATTTTTGGTTGATTGTTTCGTACAAATCACGGCAAAGCCATGGCTGCCACTGATGAGATAGTATTTCCAAAAACGTCATTTTTACTCAGTCCAAATTGCAAAATACTTTACGGTTCACAGATAGGCACTTTGGGAACCGAAAGTAGCGTAAAATAACATGATGGCAACATTTGCCGTATTTAAATGCGAAGCCACGGCAAATTCCGTTACTGCTCACGTATGCATGAACAGTAACTCAATCCCCCTTTGTTGACAAGAATTTCCCAGTTTGCTATAGTAAATGTAGAATTTCGTAATATTTTTGTAATATTTCTATGGTGTTTCCTGTGAAATTAGAAAGGACATACAATATGAAAGATTCCCCTTTAAAATCCACGCCTTCTTCTAGGCACAAAAAAATAGATAAAACAACAATGGTAATCCGCTTCCTGGTCCTCTTTATTTTGGTCGGAGCGGCCTTGCTGGTATTTCTCTGTCTCTCGAAACCATCTGCCAAGAAAGACAAAACAGGTTCAGAGCTTTCCCTCGCCTCGTCGATTCCCTTAAAAAACAGCCATAAAACGGGTACAGACGCTAAAGGCACGGCGGAAGCAAAACGCAAAGAGGAAAAACCGGTCGATCCATATGAAAATCTGGCGGTTGCCAATGTGGATGACGCCCTGAATCTAAGAGAGACTCCAGATACGGATGCAAAGGTACTCGGTACCTGCTTCCGCGGAGGCGGCGGTACGATCTTAAAACGAAAAAATGGCTGGACGAAAATCCACTCCGATGGGCTAGAAGGCTGGCTCAAGGACGATTATCTCGTATTCGGTGATGATATCAAACCGCTCGCCAAGGAGCTTGGTCTCTATATCGCCACCGTCAGCACCCAGACTCTCCATGTCCGGGAAGAAGCCAGCACCGATTCCGCTATTGTTGGTCTGGCAGCCGCAGAAGATTATTATCCTGTACTGAGCCAGGAAACTGGATGGGTAAAAATCCAGCTTTCCGTTGACACATCCGGCTATGTTTCTTCTGATTATGTCACGATCAGCGTCAAACCGGGACGCGCCATCAGCATTGAAGCCGAGATGGCAGCTCTGGAAGCCGCAAGACAGGCAGCGGAAGAAGCCAAACAGGCATCCAGAGCCGCAGAGGAAGCCCAGATTGCAGCTGCAAAAGCGCAGGCACAGGCAAACGCAGCTAAGAGCTCTTCCCAGAATGCATCAAATAAATCAGGAAATTCTGGAAGTTCCCCGAAAAAGAACACAGCCGCACCTGCCGCTAAATCATCCTACGTGATCTCCGTCTCCGAAAGCGATGTCTATCTGCTCTCCGCCTGTCTCGCGATGGAGGCCGACGGCGGCTCCTATGAAAGCTATCTGGCAGTCGGAAGCCTGATCGTCAACCGCGTCAAATCCGGCAAATGGGGAAAGTCCATCTCCAGTGTCATATACGCGGATGGGCAGTTCCCGGGCGCAACCTCTGGTCTGCTTGACAAATATCTCGACAAAGGACCGTCTTCCACTGCTACCAAGGCGGCAAAAGCGGCGCTCGCCGGAGAGAACCAGATCGGCGATTACCTCTATTTTACCTCGACCAAATCAGCGAACTATGACAGCTATTCCAGCTATCAGGTGGTCGGTGGAAATTGTTTCTACAAAAAATAATGAAAGAGCAAGTAACAAAGAATGTGCCTTGGTACATTCTCGCACCGAGCGCGGTCGCTTGCGACATGATCCCTCTTCGCGCGAGTGCGCATCCTCGCGGAGCGTTTTTTTCATAGGACGCATTTTCCTATGAA
>JBNMLY010000079.1:0-10423 GCA_050875065.1 Otoolea sp.
GCATTCCTTGCAGAAAAATCCCGTTGATTTTGTTTTTGCCATACCGATTCCTTTCCAACCTATATACAACTGTGCCTCAGCACATTCTCACTCCAAGCGTGGCCGCACGTAATCTTTTTCGCACAAAAGTATATATCCACACAGTGTTTCGCATTTTACCAGACACTCCTTCTGGTAAAATACAAAGCTGCTGCATGGCAGGAACTGGCTTATGGCGCACACGCCCGCCCGTTCCTGCCATGCAGCAGCTTTCATCTCACTCACCGCAAATTGTACCTGTCTTTTCCACGCCGGCTATCCGGCGCAGGCAGACATCCCTACAATCTATCCGGGACAAAAATTCGCTTCCTTATCTGCCCTCGATCCGAATCTCGGTTGCCTTGCCCGGATTCAGCTCTACACTCAGCACCAGCTTACCGCTGACATTCGTCTTCATGCCGCCGACAGATACGCCGTCTACATATACTTCATACTCGCGCTCATCCTCTAACTGAAGGGTAATCTGGGCATCCTTCTCACCCTCAGCCGAAAACTGTACCGAAGTATCTCCCGTCCGGAAATGGTTGACCGCCGTACCCGGCACTGACTCATATACGAACATTCCGTTGCGCTCCAGCTTGGTAATCTCGCTGAATGTTTTTACCTTATAAAGGTCTCCCTGAAATTCAAAATCCTGCAGCTTGGACTTTGCTGCCAACATGTAATTGCCAAAACTGATGGTTCCGTCATCTTCGATGCGGATTAACTCGCTAACTACTGGCATAATGCTTTATCCTCCTAGTATCCTTTTAATCAGTATCGCAACTGCTCCGTATTTACACAGTTACTCAGTAGTATCATTTTAACACACTTTGACCGGGTTTGCCAGTCTTTTCCGCCGCTGCCCATTATCCTGACACTTTCTGTTTCAAACGTGTCTACTTATACATGGCAGCGCTTCCCAGAAACTCCCTAAACATCCGGTGTCTGCACACCTTTGCAGACACCTTTCTTTCATTCAACCGTCTCAAACTTCAGATGATCACCCTCTTTGTCAATCCGGACTTCCGTATTCTTCCGGATCGCGCCCTCCAGAATCTTCTCAGAAAGTTGATCCTCAATCTGCGTCTGAATCGTCCGGCGCAGCGGTCTCGCACCGTATTTCGAATCGTATCCCTTCTCGGCCAGGAAATCAATCGCCTCATCTGTGATCGTAAGCGTCATTCCAAGCTGATCCTTCGTCCGTTTTTCAATACCGCGCAGCAGAATGCCCGCGATCGTCTTGATATTTTCCTTCGTCAGCGGATGGAAGACCAGAATCTCGTCGATTCGGTTCAGGAATTCCGGCTTAAACATCCGGCGTACTTCCTCCATCACACGTTCTTTCATAAACGCATAATCGGCCTTCTCGCCGCTCTCCGACGAAAATCCAAGCCGTTTCGGGGAAATGATGTTCTCCGCGCCCGCATTGGAGGTCATAATCAGGATCGTATTCTTGAAATCAACCTTCCGTCCCTGTGCGTCCGTGATATGTCCGTCATCAAGGATCTGCAGCAGGATATTAAATACATCCGAATGTGCTTTCTCGATCTCATCAAAAAGAATCACCGAATACGGATTGCGGCGAACCTTCTCACTGAGCTGTCCGCCCTCTTCATATCCAACATATCCTGGCGGCGAACCAATCATCTTGGAAACACTGTGCTTCTCCATATATTCCGACATGTCCACGCGGATCATCGCATTCTCCGTGCCAAACATCGCCTCTGAAAGTGCTTTGGAAAGTTCCGTTTTTCCAACTCCCGTCGGGCCCAGGAAGAGGAACGAGCCGATCGGACGCTTCGGGTCTTTCAGTCCCACGCGCCCACGGCGGATCGCACGTGCCACCGCAGAGACCGCCTCTTCCTGTCCGACCACGCGCTCATGCAGGATCGACTCCAGTTTCAGCAGCCGCTCGGATTCCTCTTCTGCCAGCTTGCGGACTGGAATCTTTGTCCAGTCGGACACAACATCTGCGATCTCATTTTCACCGACGACTAATTTGCGGGAATTTTTCTCTTTTTCCCATTTTTCGCGAATTTTCTCTATCTTTTCCTGCTTTTTCTGCTGCTTCTTCTTAATCTCACCGGCTTTTTCATACGCCTCAGCCTTGATCGCCTCTTCCTTCTGGCCTTCGAGCTTCTTGATCTCTGCTTCCAGCTTTTTGATCTCCTCTGGCTCCGTATAAACCGTCAGACGCAGCTTCGAGGAAGCTTCATCAATCAGATCGATTGCCTTGTCCGGCAGAAAACGGTCATTGATGTAGCGGGCAGACAGGCGCACCGCTGCCACCAGTGCTTCATCTTTAATTGTAACCTTGTGGTGCTCCTCATAACGGCTGCGAAGTCCCTTTAAAATCTCGACGGACTCTGCCTCCGTCGGCTCATCTACCATCACCGGCTGGAAACGGCGTTCCAGAGCCGCATCTTTTTCGATGTATTTGCGGTATTCTTCCAGTGTCGTCGCACCGATGAGCTGAATTTCGCCTCTCGCCAGAGATGGTTTCAGGATATTGGACGCATCGATCGCCCCCTCCGCCCCTCCTGCACCGATGATCGTGTGGATCTCGTCGATAAACAGGAGTACATTTCCACTCCCCCGCACTTCGGCAAGCACCTTCTTGATCCGCTCCTCGAACTCACCACGGTACTTAGAGCCCGCCACCATACCGGATAGATCCAGGCTGACCACCCGTTTTTTCGCAATCGTTTCCGGTACATTGCCGGAAACAATCAGCTGCGCCAGCCCTTCCACAACCGCTGTCTTGCCGACGCCCGGCTCACCAATCAGACACGGATTGTTCTTCGTCCGCCGGCTTAAAATCTGGATGACACGCTTCATCTCCCGTTCTCTGCCGATGACCGGGTCAAGCTTTCCATCCCGCGCCATCTGGGTCAGATCCCGGCTGAAATTGTCCAGACTCGGCGTATTGCCTTTCTCCGGGCGCACCCGTCCCGCTGCCGCATCATCGGCTGCCTCGGACGGTGCATCGTCACCCATCGCCCCCATCAGATCCACATATAATTTCTGGATATTAACATTCATTGTGTTGAGTAAGCGGCATGCTGTTGATTTTCCATCTTTAATAATGGCAATCAAGATATGTTCCGTCCCAATCAGGGGTGCCTTAAAAAAGACCGCCTCTTCATAGCTTGCCTGCAGCACAGCACGTGCGCCCGGTGTATATTCAATCTGTCCCTCTACCTGGGTCGCCACCGCCGGGCTTATCAGGCGCTCCATCAGCTCCATGACACGCGCTTCCGTCACATCATGCGCTGCCAAAACCGCCGCTGCCACACCGGTTCCCTCTTTTATCAGCCCTAAAAGCAGATGTTCCGTCCCTACATAGCCGTGTTCCAGCTCCTGCGCTGTCTCGACGGCCAGACGGATCGCTTCTCTGGCTTTCTGAGTAAAACGATCAATCATTTTACGGTTCCTCCTGTTTCTTTCTATCTATCGCTATTCCTTTTCTTCACTGACACCTGCAAAATTCCGGCTGATTTCCCACTCCAAGCAGAAAACCATGCCTTTCCCGCAGTAAGTTTTACACCAACTTCGGCAGTTTCTCCCGCAAATACCGCGCCCGCTCTACCTCCAACTCCTCACGTCCCAGCGGCTTGCTTGAACGCTTCTGTAAGTTTGCCGGCTGGATACCGATCATCAGGCGGTAAATGCTCACAAACTCCTCCGGTTTTAACAGGCCATCCGCGATGCCCGCCCACACATGGGAGAGAAAGGTCATCGCCTCCTTGAGCGTCATCCGGCGCGCATACTTAAGCACTCCGTAGGACTTGTATGCCTCATCCTCGCGTTCCAGATAGTGTCTCGACATGGAAACCTCACGGAACTGTTTTTCCTGTGCTGACAGCTGCCCTGCCACATTGGCAACCAGCTCCAGAATCTCCCCCTCGGTGATGCCGAGTGTCTTCTGGTTGACCACCTCATACAGATCTCCATAATTTTCATTGCCTCTTCCGTAGACACCGCGCACGGTCGTGCCGAAACGTCCCATATCGCCCAGAAGTTCCTGAAATTTCTTGTTCATCGTCAGGGATGGCAGATGCACCACCACAGACGCTTTCATCGCCGTTCCCACATTCGTCGGATACGAAGTTAGATATCCATATTTATCATTAAACGCATATGGAATCTTTTCATTGATATAATCATCCAGCGCATCCGCCTTGGCATAACAGCCTTTCAGGTCGAGCCCCGGTGCCAGCACCTGTAGGCGGATATGGTCATCCGCGTTCAGTACCATGCTGACGCGCTCATCCTCCGAGCAGAGAATCCCACCCGGCGTCGTCTTCTCCGCCAGCGTGCGGTTCAAAAGCCGCCGCTCCCGCAGGGCATTCCGATCCAATTTTTCCATCAATTCCAGATCTTCATATTCATAAAACTGACCATCCTGTTCACCTAGATCACGGAAATTTTGTTTCAGGCGGGCGATCATCGTCCGCGCCTCATCTGGTTCCAGACGGCACGGAAACTTATATTCTTCCCAGTTCCGGGACAGACGCACCCGACTGGAAACGATATTGGACGCATCATTCGTCACATTTTCAAACCATTTCGCCATGTCACATCTCTCCTTCCAGACTGTGTATCTTATCACGGCAGGCCGCCGCTGTCTCATAGTCTTCCTCCTGCAGTGCCGCCTCCAGTCTGCGTCTGAGCTGTTTGATCTGCTCCTCACGGCTGAACTCCAGTTCTCCCTCTTTCGTCACCTCTGCAGCCGCCTGACTGCGCGGCTGGATCTTCGGGTGCTTACCGGTATGGCTCGAATTTTCCTGTAATTTCTTGATCTTCTCACCCAGAAGTGGATCAAACACATGATAACAGTCCGCGCATCCAAAACGGCTGTTCTTGATAAATTCTTCATACGTCGTGCCGCAGGTCGGGCATACCACATCTTCCTTCGGCACCTGGCTTGCAGATGTATCGGTCAGTCCTAAAAGACTGGAAAGCAGTTTCCCAAGCGGAAATTCTCCCTCAATCAGCGCCGAGTACGGTCCCAGATCCATCTCTTTCGCACACTGTGCACAGAGATTATGCTCCGTCTTGACGCCGTTAAATACCTCGGTATATTTAATATTCGCTTCGCGAATCCCACATTTCTCACACAGCATAATTTATCCTCCCAACATACACATCCTGCAAACGTGAATCTACACAAATTTACGGTTCCGCTGCAAATGCATCGTAAATGGAATCCACCAGGCTGTGAACCTCCTCACGGCTCACATTTTTACAGACACCACGTGCCAGAATCACGCCGAGATCCCGGCGCATCTCCGAAATGGCACGCATCTTATCCGTATCAAGCGCAATCACAGCCCCCCGGCGTCGATCCACGCGCAGAAAACCCTCCTGTTTTAATACAGAATATGCTTTATTGACTGTGTGCATATTAATTCCGATGTTGTCTGCCAGTTGACGCACGGATGGCAGTGTATCGCCCTCCCTGATCTGGTCGGTCGCAATCCCGATGATGATCTGGTTTATGAGCTGAATATAAAGCGCTTCCTCACTGTTAAAATCAATCTCTACAATCATACTCCACCATCTTTCATTTTGACGGCAGAGCATTTTGATTGATCGCATTCTGCCGCCTGTTTTATCATTTGTTATATAGATTGTATAACAAACAGATGTTTTCGTCAACTGTAAAACTGTGTTAATTGTGTTAATCATTTGAATCCTTTTGCTGACAATCCCACCTGCATCAATCCTAACTCTGTTTTCATGGCAAATAAAAAGTACATATCCCGCTGTTCTGGGCCGCTGCGGATATGCACCTTTTAATTTCCACCCTGTATATTTTTTGTATTTCCCTCCGTTTACTGCGGATCTACATACTCAAAACCATCTTCATCCCGTCGGCTTCTTTCTAAACGGGCCTTTGCTTCGCGCACCTGTCGCGCACGCTCTGTCTCTTCCCGTTTTTTCTTCGGACTTATCGCCGCCTCCCTTTCCCGGTAAGACTTTGATTTATATCTTTCCACCTCTCTTCCATTTCTTTCCTCTGGATAAGAATCCGTGGAAGACAAGGTTCGCGAACTTGCTTCATATCTTGTTGGACGCTCTTCATATTCTTCTCGTTCCAATGTGTAATAAAGTTCTGACCGCTGACGTGCCGGACGTACCTGGATGGAGGAACGTTCGATAGAACGGCTTTTCGATGCCGCTGATTCTTCCGCTGCACGACGGGGCAAAATGTCCGTTCGCTCTCGCTCCAGACGACGCTTTTCCGATGTCGAAGTCATTTCGCGTTCCGGACGTCTCCGACGTTTTTCTTCAGAAAAACCGAATTCTTGTGGACGAGAGGTGGCAATTGCATCCGATTCCTGCATCTTACTGCGACGCTTCTCTGGTGTACGTCCCTGGCAGGATGGCATCTCACCGTTTCTTTTCCTCTGTTCTGGCAATGCGGTACTCTCCTCCTTACTGCGGCGAACAGCGCCTGTTCCGCTTTCGCTCTGCTGACGCTTTCTAGGCTCAAGCGGTCCCTCCCCCTCGCGTACGCGGCGTTCGTTTTGATATTCCTCTTTACGGGCCACGGATGGGCGGCGGCGCTCCGACTCACGTCTAGCCGATGGACGGCGGTGTTCCATCTCCTCATCCGCGGACTGGTAGCCACGTTCAACTTTCGCAGCAGCTGACGGCTGCGCCCGCCGCTTCAAAGAATTCTTTTCTATCTCTGCCAGAGCTTTCTCTTTCCACTCTTTTCGTTTCAAAAGAAGATGAATCACCATGATAAACAGAATCACACATGCTCCACACAGAATAAGGATAAGAACAAGGCGGCTATTATAATCCTGACACAACGTATTATACTGATCAATCAGTTCATTTACCTGTCCCTCATCATACATCGTTTCCAAAGCCGGATCCTCAAAATAACGTTGGAACGTCTTTTCCGCAATGTCATAACGGTACAGTGATTTTTCACCACTCTCATTCATGCCGTAGATCACACAATACTGTTGATCTTCATCGTTTTTCCATACCCAACCTTGTACCTTATAACTACCATTTAGCTGAATCGTTGTCTCTGCAAACCCCTCTGGGATCTGAACCGTATCATCTGGCGGAAGTACCAAAATCGACTTAGCTGTCACATCGATCGTTACATATGGGGACATTGCGCCCGAATCCGGCATATAAATATAAAACGCGCCATTTCCTTCCGCATCCTGTAAATACAGAAGCGTCAGATCATTACCTGTTCCACACGCAACCTCGGTATCCCCATATGTACAAGTGGTCTGTGTATAGCCATCTGGAAGCAGCGACGCATCAAATGACTCTGCAACCGTATAAGAGACACCGTCTATCTCCACGTTTAATCCGTTTGTCTGTAATGACGTTGTCTCGACCGATTCTGCCTCTGTCTCTGTCACCGCCTCTGTCACCGCTTCCGAAGGGACTTCCACTGTATCCAGTTTATTAACAGTAATCGTATAATTCCTACTTGTCTGGCCATCTTCAGCCGTCACTTTACAGACAACTGTATTCGCTCCCACTTTCAGTCCGGAATCACCGCTGACCAGCACCTTAGCCTTGCCATCCTTAGGAGTTGCACTGACTGCCAGTTTATCAACACCGGCGCTGACCTGGACGGTATAGGCCGTTACATTCGGTGAAAACGCGGGAGAAAGCTGTCCCGGAGACACTTTCAAGGATGAAAGCGCCGCTTCCACCGAAGAGGTTGCTGGTGCCTTTACTTTTACCGTTGCAGTTCCCGGTTTAGAAACCGTGACTGCCTTTGCATCCACATCATACACCTCATAATCGCCCACCGAAATCGAAGTATTTCCAGCCTGAATCGCTTTAAATTTCAATGTATAGGAAAATGCTTTTGTCGAACTGGAATCCATCGTCCCTACCAGGCGAACCGATCCCGCCCCGCCGCTGGCATTGTTGCCACTCACAAATTCAATCACGGATGGATCGTAAGAAAGCACCACATCCGAAGCGCCCAGATTGCCATCCTGGGAAGAAATTTTTACATTTACGCTAAATTCCTGTCCTACCGTAGCACTGGGATCGGAAAACGAAATCTTAGCACTGGACGCATACGCCTGCATTCCCCCAACCGGCGCTGTGACCGTCAACATTCCTGCCGCAAGTACGCCCAATATAATATTTCTTATTTTTTTCATCAAACTTGACCTACCCTATTCCTTGCATATTTTTCACATACCCACAGCTCATCTGAAAGCCTTGCCAAAGGTACGTGAACTATTTCTAAAGTCCCAAAATTTTTTTCTGCATCAGAAGAACATCCAATATGTCAATCTTTCCATTGCCATTCATATCGCCGCGCGCCGTCTCATCCGCATCCAATTTACCGAGTCCCAAAATCGACCGCTGCGCCAACAAAACATCCATAATATTTAGTTTACCATCTCCATTGACATCTCCGCGGACTCCCGACACAGCATGACCTTCTGTCGATGCCTGTGGGGATGGCTTCTCCGATGCTTCTGTTGACTTGATACTGCCTTCTGTTCGGCTGGTCGATTCCACATTTGGCGCGATCAGGATCCCGCTGTTGGATGAACCAAAACCGTTTACATTTGAGCCAGGAGCCGACTGACCCGACGATGATGTTTCCGATGTCGTCGGACTTATAATCGTCACATCCGAAGCGCCAGAAGAAGTTCCCGATGTAGCAGTTCCTGAAGATGCCCCCGGCCCAGTCGCACCTGTTTCAGTCGGGGAACTACCGGACGAAACGCCATTTCCGGATGAGCCCGAATAGGTCGGTCCCCCCGATTGACGTACAACATGCAGTACATAATTTCGCTGATTTCCATTCGCTGCCCTAACCGTTACCGTAATCTCATTGACACCGCTTTGCAGATTAATCGTTCCGTTTCCGGATATAGTGGCTTTCGAATCAATCGCTGATGCAGAAACTGCCACGCTAGTTACCGACGGATCGACAATCAAGTCATAAGACTCCGTATCCCGGTTAAAAGTCGGCGTCAGGGAAAATCCCTCAACACTCAGCGCCGCCAACTTATTGTTCGGGCTACCGTCCAGGGTCGGTTTTACGCAGGCCGATGAAGGCATGTTTTTATAGACCGGAATTGAAAACTCCAATGTCGTATTTTGAAGCGCTGTAATCTTGGACAATGTCAGACCTTCCGCTGCCGCTGCCTGTACATTCGTCATATACTGATGCTTATAGAGATTACTTCCCTGTACATTAAACTTTTTCAAATACAGAGTATCTTGCCCCTTTTTTACATAATTTTCCCCATAATAGATAGAACCGCCGCGGATTGATTTTTCAATACTATTCCATGGCCGCAGATATGTACCCGACTGGGATGCCCACCACAACCCTCTTTGTACAGCCCCCATCGAACCTGACTGATAAGCCTCTATATTAAAAAAGTTATAATAGCCCTGATAGCCAGACACCGTTCCGGAAATACTCCGTCCAGTTCCCTGGCTGCCCTGTTCCTGTAAAATCATAGAGGCCAGAATATATGGATTGACGCCCGATTCAGATGCTGCATTCATGATAATATCCACATAAGAAGTATTTCCCGTTGATACCGACTTTTGAGTGCTCCCTGCTGTCGTCTGTGACGCGGTTCCAGATGGTTCTATGTTGCTGGCTCCCGGACCATTCGTATTTGTTTTTGCAGATGTTTCCGAGCTATTTGTTTCCGATGCTGCTGTCGACGTTGTTTTAGAACTGACCGGCGCCGTCTCGCCATCTGCGTTATTCGAAGAAAATCCATCCCCCGCCATTCCCGGACCAGAAGTAGCCGTGACCCACTCTGTCTTATGATCACTGATGGAGGCGATCGGCGATACAATCCCAGAACTACTGCCCTCGGTCGTTCCGGAAGAAGTGCCTGAATTGCTGTTTCCACCCGAGGAAACAGTCCCCCCTGCCACTGTGCCAGCCAAAAAGGTTCCACTTACCATATTCTGAAGTCCTGTTTTTGTATGTAGCGAACTGTCATACGACTGCTTCATAAACTGATATACATACTTATCGTTTAAAAAATTTCGAGGATCCATATAATAGGCAATAATATCTGAAGATGCCTGTACCCAGGAACTTCCGTCAAATCCTGGCCACGTGCCAGTTCCCCAGTCATACGCACCCGATTCGGTTGATTTCCAGGACGAAATGCTGCTGCTTGCAACCAGATTTCGTCCAATCACACTCTCGTTTTTCAGTGCTGTACTCCAGTCCAGATTCGTCTGGAATGCAGTAAAAGTCCAACTCGGATACTGTGCATGAAGTTCCCGAAGCCCCTGTTTATAACTGTCCGGGAATCCCTGCTTCGTCAAATAGCTCGCAAAATCCGAATCTGACTTGATTGCTGTTGGAAACTTGATATAAGCACTCGACACATACCCCGTCTGCTCGCCA
>JBNMLY010000080.1:0-10423 GCA_050875065.1 Otoolea sp.
ATCAAGAAATAATCAACATATCCCATCGAATGGATGACATCCAGCTCATACTTCAAACGTTCCCGCAGCGTCCCGTCATCGTTCGGATAGCGCTTGTGGAAGCCGTCCTCGCAGAGCTTCTGCAGATATTCCCAGGACGTATAACCATCCGGCACATCGTACTGCGGCAGCTTCGTCACGCCAAATTCGATCTCGACATTGCAGCGCTCGGCAATCTTGTGCGTATTGTCAAGCGCCTCCTGTGCATACGGGAACAGCGCCCGCATCTCGTCCTCCGATTTGACGTAAAACTGTCCGCCCTCGTAGCGCATCCGGTTCTCGTCCGTGACCTTTTTGCCCGTCTGGATGCAGAGCAGGATATCGTGTGATTCCACATCTTCTTTATAAATATAATGGCAGTCGTTCGTCGCCACCAACGGGATCTGTAATTCCTGGCTCATCCGCATCAGGCCCTGATTGACCGTCCGCTGTGCCGGGATGCCGTGATCCTGCAATTCCAGAAAGAAATTGTCCGGTCCAAAAATATCGCGGTATTTCTGCGCCGATTTGCACGCTTCCTCATACATTCCCCTAGACAGATACCTCGGAATTTCGCCCGCCAGACACGCGCTGAGCGCAATAATGCCCTCATGGTAGGTTCTCAGCACCTCATCATCCACACGCGGCTTATAATAGAAGCCCTCGACAAAGCCCTTGGAGACGATCTTCATCAGATTCTGATAACCGGTATTATTTTCCGCCAGCAGAATCATGTGATAATAGCGGTCGTCGCCGCTTCCCGCCTCCCGGTCAAAACGCGAACCGGGGGCCACGTAGATCTCGCAGCCGATGATCGGCTTGATCCCATTTTCCCTGGCTGCCCGGTAAAAATCGATCACGCCGTACATAACGCCGTGGTCGGTGATCGCCAGGCTGTCCATCCCCAGCTCCTTCGCCCGGGCGGTCAGCTCCTTTATTTTACTCGATGCGTCGAGCAGACTGTACTCCGTATGCACGTGCAGATGTGTAAATGCCACCTTTTTCCTCCCATTCACATTCAAATAGATGTACTCCCGGAGTCTTTCCCGTACTTGCTTTTGCGGCTGAAGCACAGAAAGATTCCGAGAGCACATATCATTTAAGGGACTGCCATTTCCCGGCGTCGGCTCTTCCCGACCTGTATCACCCGGTCAAGCCATTCTTTCCCGCAAAACGACAACCCCTCATTTATCAAACAACTCTTTGTGTAACTGTTCCGTCCTCTGTCTCTTTCCAAAAACCGGTCAGAAAATTGGATTTCTACTGATTGCTCAGGTATTTCTCAATTCCTTCGATCGCGCTCTCTTCGTCGCTGCCATCGGCTGTCACCTTTACGTGAGCGCCTTCTGCCAGTCCCAGCGTCATCATTCCCATGATGCTCTTCGCGTTGACGCGTTTTTCTTCACTTTCCACATAGATGCTGCTCTCATACTGGCTGGCCACTTGCACCAGCATCGCCGCCGGACGTGCCTCCAGACCTGAGCTCAAACCAATTCTGATTTCCTTACTTGTCATAATATCCTCCTCATCGAGCTTCGCTCGAAAACGCCCGCAGACCTGCAGGCTCTGCCTGTAAACAATAACCTGACTTTTATTCGCCTCTCTCTTCCCGGAGGTTTTCAGCTACTGCACTTATCTTTCTGAGCCTGTGATTGACTCCCGATTTCCCAACCGGATGACTCAGGTTTTCTCCTAATTCCTTCAAAGTCGCATCCGGCATCTCCAGGCGGACCTGCGCCACCTCTGACAAAAGCTCCGGCAGGTAATCCAGCCCAACCGTATCACGGATGTATGTGATATCTGCCAGCTGTTTGACGGCCGCCGAAACGGTCTTATTGATGTTGGCTGTCTCGCAGTTGACCTGACGGTTGACGCTGTTCCGCATCTCTTTCAGAATTCGGATATTTTCCAGCTCCATGAGTGCCACGTGCGCCTCCATCAGTCCCAGAAGTTCCACGATCTGACTGCCTTCTTTTATATATACCACATAATACTTCTTCCTGACAACTATTTTCGCATCGATGTCGAATGTCAGAATCACATTCTGAATCTGCACGGCTTTCTCCATCGAGGCACATACAATCTCAAAATGGTAAAATTTCTCCGGATCACTCAAAGAACCGGCTGCCAGAAATGCCCCCCGGATAAAGGCTTTCCTGCAGCATGAATTCTGAATCACCAGATTCCGCACCACCGAAAGATTCTCCCCGACATTGCCCTGCGCGTCCACCATCTTGACCGCCTCCAGCACCCGCAGTGCACTCTTATGTTCGCGCACCAGAACCGTATAGGAACGGCTTTTTTTCAGAAATGCGTTGCGCCGGATCGAAATATCCGCCTTAATATTAAATGTATTTTTCAATAATGTAAAGTATTTTCGTGCAACCGCCACATTCTCCGTATGGATCCGTATACTGAAATGATCCTCCTCATCAATGTGGATCTTTCCGCAAAGACTCAAAATGGCTGCCAGCTCCGCGATCTGACAGTGCCTTGCCTTGCTTAACTGGTGCGACAGTTCTTCCTTTACCCGGGCTGAAAATGACACAGTCCTCTACCTCCGTTTACCCTTTTGTCCGGTTATCCATCTCAATATCCCGGTGTTCCATCTTAAGCCCTATCTCCGAATGTTCCTTGAGACGATCATAGAGCAGATTCGCCACCGTGACTGAGCGGTGCTTTCCACCGGTACATCCCACTGCAATGACAAGCTGATTCTTCCCTTCTTTTACATAGTACGGAAGCAGGAAGTCAATCATGCCATAGAGTTTATCCAAAAATACGTCCGCTGTCCCACCGCGACGCACAAACTCCTGCACCGCCGTCTCATTGCCAGTATGGCTCCTTAAATTCTCATCATAGTAAGGGTTCGGCAGAAAACGGACGTCAAACACCAGATCCGCATCCGACGGAATCCCATACTTAAAACCAAAGCTCAAGATCGTCACAAAAAGGCTGGAAAACCGCTCGCGGCCCATGAAAATCCGCTCCAGCTCCGCCTTCAGCTCCCGCGTCAGAAGCGTACTGGTGTCCAGAATATAGTCCGCCCGCTTTTTTAAGAAATCAAGCTTCAGGCGTTCTTTCGCAATACCACGATCCAGGCGTTCTTTTCCCGCCAGCGGATGGGAACGGCGCGTCTCTTTATAGCGTTTGATCAACACTTCGTCGCTGGCGTCCAGAAACAGGATCTCATATGGAAACTGGCTGTTATTCCAGTCATTCAGCGTTCCCTCCAGCTGAGCCAGCTCGTCGCCGCTTCGGACATCGATCCCCAGCGCCGCACAGCTAACTTCCCCGCTGCTGCTTTGCACCAGCTCCGCAAATTTGCCGACCAGCGGGATCGGGAGATTATCGACGCAGTAAAATCCCATATCCTCCAGCATTTTCAGTGCCGCCGTCTTTCCGGCTCCCGACATACCAGTTACGATTACAAGCCGCATACTATTCCTCCCTTTTTCATACCCTTACTTTATATATCTTAGAACGAAAACCGTTTTTCCAGGCGAATCTTTCCCTTCTCTGTTCGATGAGACAGCTGCCATTTTTTCACTGTTCAGACACCTGCCCGTTTATTTTTTTCTTCTTACTGCCGCTTTCCTCTAAAAGCCCAGCATCTTTACTTCCGTCTCCAGTTTCACCCCAAACTGCTCATACACACGTTTCTGCACCGTCCCGCACAGCCCCGCGATATCCGAAGCCGTCGCATGGTCACGGTTGATGACGAAACCACAGTGTTTTTCCGACACCTGTGCGCCGCCCTCCTGATAGCCGCGAAGTCCGGCGTCTTCGATCAATTTTCCGGCGAAATAGCCCTCCGGACGCTTGAACGTACTTCCGGCGCTCGGATATTCCAGCGGCTGTTTTTCCCGCCGTTTGGCTGCCAGTTCGTCCATCCGCGCCTTGATCGCCTCCGGATCGCCTTTTTCCAGATGAATCCGCGCCGATAAAACGATATATCCGCGCTCTGGGATGCAGCTGTGGCGGTAACCCAGGTCAAGTTCTTTCGTTTTAAGTTCTTTCACTTCACCATCCGGCGTCATCACACGCACCGATTCCAGCACATCCTTTAATTCCCCGCCGTAAGCGCCCGCATTCATGACCGCCGCGCCGCCCACGGTTCCCGGAATTCCGGCCGCAAACTCAAATCCAGTCATACCATCCTTCTGTGCCTCTCTGGCGGCACGCGAAAGCAGCACCCCGGCGCCCAGCTCATAGACACCCGGTTTCCCATCCGGACGGATCACCTCTGTAAACTGACTTCCCAGCAGAACCATCACGCCCGGATAGCCCGCATCGCTGACCAGCAGATTGCTTCCATTTCCTAATATGTAATACGCTTCGTCCGCCTCCCGGCACACTGCCAGCACCGCTGCCAGCTCTTTTTCGCCCTCCGGGGTCACAAAATAGCGGGCTGGTCCACCAGCCCGAAAAGTCGTGTGTGCGCTCATCGGCTCCTGCTCCCGCACGGAAGCAGCGCCGATGGCGTCACAGAGTTTCTGATAAAAATTAGACATATCTATTTTCCTTTATTCATTTTACAACTGTTTCATCCTTCACAAGTCAGGATTTCCGCACTAAATTGCATGAATTAGATTACATAAATCAGATTGCACGAATCACTCAAACATTCCAATCACTATTTAATCTCTTCTTGCCAGGTTCGCCTGCACTCTCTTGTACAGCTCCTTCGCCGCATTATATCCCATCTTCTTAGTACGGTAGTTGACCGCCACCGACTCTACGATGATCGCCAGGTTACGGCCTGGACGGATCGGGATCGAATGGCAGACGATTTTATTGCCAAGGAACTCGGTGTACTGATCTTCCATGCCAAGGCGATCATACTCTTTATCCTTGTCCCACTCTTCCAGCTTGATCACCATATCGATCGACTGTGTATCCTTGACACTCTCTACACCAAACAGCGTCTTGACGTCGATAATGCCGATGCCGCGAAGCTCGATGAAATGGCGGGTAATATCCGGTGCCGAACCGATCAGGGTCTCATCGCTGACACGGCGGATCTCCACCACATCATCACTGACGAGACGATGGCCACGCTTAATCAGCTCCAGCGCCGCCTCACTCTTACCGATGCCGCTCTCGCCCATGATCAAAACGCCCTCGCCAAATACATCGACCAGTACACCATGGATGCTGATCATCGGCGCCATCTTGACATTCAGCCAACGGATGATCTCCGCCATCAGATCCGAAGTCGTCTTCTCCGATACCATACACGGAACCCCGTAATGGTTGCACAGCTCCAGCACTTCCTCCTCCGGCGCCATGCCACGGCTATATACCAGACATGGTATACCCGAAGAGAGCAGTTTGTCAAACATTTCCCGGCGGCGCTGCGGAGTCAGGGTCGAGATATACGCATTTTCCACATAACCGATGATCTGCACACGGTCCTTGTCAAAATGGTCGAAAAATCCTGTCAGCTGCAATGCCGGACGATTTACATCCGCATGAACCAGCATGACATTGTCTGTCTCCAGCTCCGGCGTCATATTGCGAAGCCCCATCTTATCGATCAGTTCTGTTATCGTCACTCCACCCATACTTTTGTCTCCTTTTACTTGATAAGAATACCTTAACGTACCCTGGTTTCTAAAAATCTTATGAACCGGAATAAATCTCCTGTTGTCTACATCCTATCACATCTTCCCCTGCTTGTCATCACGGAAAAATGTATAGACCGCCTCGGCAGCGGCCCGGTTCATCTGCGGCGCTGCCTCCAGCTCTTCCACACTCGCCTCCCGGACCGCCTCGATCGTCTTGAACGTCCGCATCAGCGACTTGCGTCTGGCCGGCCCGATGCCCTTGATATCATCCAGCACGGAGCGCACCTGTTCCTTGCTTCTGAGGCTCCGATGATACTCGATCGCAAACCGGTGCGCCTCGTCCTGAATCCGTGTGATCAGCTGAAATCCTTCCGAATGACGGTCGATCGGGATCTCCACATTCTGATAATATAATCCTCTCGTCCGGTGGTTGTCATCCTTTACCATGCCGCAGACCGGGATTTCCAGCTGAAGCTCTCTCAATACCTCCAGCGCGATATTGACCTGTCCGCGTCCGCCATCCATCATCAGCAGATCCGGAAAACGTGTAAAACTTCCCATCGCCAGATCTCCGCCCTCGGCTTCCAGCTTCCTTGTCTCCTCCAGACCGTGGGAGAACCGGCGCAGCAGCACCTCGCGCATCGAAGCGTAATCGTTTGGCCCCTGCACCGTCCGGATGCGGAATTTGCGATAATCATTGCGCTTCGGCCGCCCATTTTCATAGACAATCATCGAACCGACCGATTCAAAACCACTGATATTGGAAATATCGTAGGCCTCTACCCGCTTGATGCCCGAAAGTCCGATCCACGAGCCAATCTGGTTCATCGCCCCGATCGTCCGCAGCTCCTCGCGCTTGATCTTCTCCTTATCCTGGGAAAGTACCATCTTCGCGTTCTTCTCCGCCAGCTCAACCAGACGTTCTTTCTCGCCCATCTTCGGCACAACAAAACGAACCTTCTGTCCCCGGCGCGCCGTCAGGAAGCTGGCGATGACCTCCGCGTCCTCCAGTTCCTCCTGCACCCAGATCTCATGCGGTACAAACGGCGTTCCCGCATAAAACTGTTTGACAAAGCTATTTAAAATTTCCGCCTTGCTCTCCGATCCGGTTAGATTCATATGAAAATGTTCCCGGCCGATGAGCTTTCCATCGCGCACAAAAAATACCTGCACCACCGCATCGCGCTCATCCTTCGCCATCGCGATAATATCCCGATCCTCCATGCTCTGGCTTGTGATCTTCTGCTTCTGCGCCACCTTTTTGACGCTGTCCAGCAGATCCCGGTACTCGATCGCCTTCTCAAACTCCATCGTCTCGGAGGCCGCCATCATCTTTTCTTCCAGATATTTCATAACCGGCTCATACTGGCCATTTAAAAATCCGACCGCCTGTTTTACCGATTCCTGATAATCCGCCTGTGAAATATAGCCCTGGCACGGCGCATCACACTGATGGATATGGTAATACAGGCACGGGCGATCCTTTCCCATATCCTGCGGCAGCTTCCGGCTGCACGCCCGGATCCGGTATATCTTCCGAATCAGCTCGATCGTATCCTTGACCGCCCCCGCGCTCGTAAAAGGTCCAAAATACTTATTTTTATCCTTTTTCATCTGGCGTGAAAATAAAATCCGCGGGTACTCCTCCGACGCCGTCACCTTGATGTACGGGTACGTCTTGTCATCCTTGAGCATTGTGTTGTAGCGCGGGCGGTGCTCCTTGATGAGGTTGCACTCCAGCACCAGTGCCTCCAGTTCCGAATCCGTCACGATATACTCAAACCGGGCTATCTTCGAGACCATCTGTTTGATCTTCGCCGTCTTATCCCGGCTGCTCTGGAAATACTGGCGGACACGGTTTTTCAGGCTGATCGCCTTGCCGACATAGATGATCGCATCCTTCGCATCGTGCATAATATAAACGCCCGGCTGCCCCGGCAGTTTTTTTAGTTCTTCCTCCATTTGAAACATCTCAAACCATCCTGTTTTCTAATCTGCTACGGTTCATGCCCGGCACGAACCGTGTTACCAGCGCCGAACTCTTCTGCCAGACCGCCGCTCACTTTCCATACCGCAGGCGCGGCGCATCGTATCTCTGCTGCATCCGGATACACTGACGGATCGCGTCCAGCTCTTCCTCCACACTTCCGCCGACTGGATTCATGTCCAGACAGAAGCAGAGGCTGTCGAGATCCCGCTTTGCCACCTTTCCTCGCATTTTCCGAAGAATCTCCAATTTTCCCTCCGTAGTATCTTGATCAAGGAATTCAGCTATAAACGGATGAAGTTTCGGTTCCTCTTGGGACGCATCCCAAAAGCGTGCTACCGATTCATCCACTTCCGACCGCACCTCTTCCGCCGCACAAAGCAAGTCTGTCACAGGGTTGGCAGCATCATTCGCACCTCCTGCGTCCCCCTCTTTCCATGCTTTTCGCTCAATCGTTCTCTGGCTATCATCTATCGTTTTGTCCGCATCCCGAGCTGCTGTTTCTTCCGCATCTTTATTCTGCGCATGCTCCGGCTGATCCTCTTTGCTCCATTCTTTCTCCCCTGCTCCTGCTGAAATCCGCTCAAACCGGTATTTCTGTGTCGCCTCCGGATATTTTACCCGATCCACCTCTTCCATAAACATAGAAAGCGGCCGCACCCAAACGCCATATTCCCCATAAAGCGCCTGATAGACAACCATCTTTTCGCCCGTTTCTGAATGCGTCGCTACCGTCAAAATCTGATATTCTTTATTCTTAAAATGCCGATACCCTTCGCCCGGCTTTGGAATTTCCCTCATGAATATGATCCCTCCCTGAAAACATCTTACTAAGTGATCCTATTATACCATAAATACTAAATTCAGCTATCGCCTTTGGCTCTGCTTCATTAAGGATTCAGGTATGACTCGCACTAAACTCGAAAATACCTCGTTAAGTGCTCCTATTATACCACAAAAATTTTCGCCAGAAAATATTGCATTCCCGAAAACCAAATCCGTCATTTTTCCGATTTTAAATTTTTTTTATTTTCCCTCTACTCAAATAGACTTTTTTGTAGGATAATAGTACTAATTGTGATTCTTTGCGGTCTGCTGTTCTGCGTTCGTTTCAAATCAGGGCATTACCATAAACAACTGCAAAACTGCAGTCTGTGCCGGGCATGGACTGTAACCTGGCGGCGCAATCATCCATATAAACATATGATTTTCATCCCACCAGATAGGAACCGGCATCTGACCCCACCGCGATGCCGGGATTCTGAGCGGGACGAAACCAAGAACGGAGGATTAGATGAAAATCGGTTTTGACAACAACAAATACCTGAAAATGCAGTCGGAACATATCCGCGAGCGTATCAACCAGTTCGGCGATAAGCTCTCCCTTGAGTTTGGCGGAAAACTGTTCGTTGACTACCACGCATCCCGGGTTCTTCCGGGTTTTGCACCTGACAGTAAGCTGCGGATGCTTCTGCAGTTAGCCGATCAGGCCGAGATCGTCATCGTCATCAGTGCCGCTGATATCGAGAAGAATAAAGTACGTTCCGACCTCGGCATCACTTACGACGTGGATGTACTCCGTCTGATTCAGTCCTTTACCGATAAGGGACTCTACGTTGGAAGCGTTGTAATCACCCACTATTCCGGACAGACCACCGCAGATACCTTCAAGCACAAGCTTGAATCCATGGGCATCAAGGTTTACCGTCACTACACCATCGACGGATATCCGGGCAATATCCCGCTGATCGTCAGCGATGAGGGCTACGGTAAAAACGATTACATCGAAACCAAACGTCCGCTCGTTGTTGTCACCGCACCGGGACCAGGAAGTGGAAAGATGGCAACCTGCCTTTCCCAGCTCTACCATGAGAACAAGCGCGGCATCAAGGCTGGCTATGCAAAATTCGAGACATTCCCGATCTGGAATATCCCGTTAAAACACCCAGTCAACTTAGCGTATGAGGCGGCAACCGCTGACTTAAACGATGTGAACATGATCGACCCGTTCCATCTGGAAGCTTACGGTGTGACAACCGTCAACTACAACCGTGATATCGAGATCTTCCCGGTTCTGAGCGCTATCTTCGAGGGGATCTACGGCGAGAACCCATACAAGTCCCCGACCGATATGGGCGTCAACATGGCTGGAAACTGTATCATCGACGATGAAGCCTGCTGCGAGGCATCCCGCCAGGAGATCCTGCGCCGTTACTATCAGGCATTAAACCGTGTCGTCAAGGAAGATGTCGGCAAAGATGAAGTTTACAAGATTGAACTTCTGATGAAACAGGCGAAGCTGACTACCGATATGCGTAAGGTTGTTCCAGCAGCCCTCAAACGCGCCGCTGAAACCGGCTCTCCGGCTGCTGCCATCGAACTTCCAGACGGAACCATTACCACCGGAAAGACAACCAACCTGCTCGGCGCTTCCGCAGCCCTGCTTCTGAACGCGGTCAAGGTACTGGGCGATATCCCGCACGACGAGCATCTGATCTCCCCGATCGCGATCGAGCCGATCCAGAAACTGAAAGTTGATTACCTCGGAAGCCACAACCCGCGTCTTCACACCGATGAAGTCCTGATCGCGCTGTCCATGTGCGCCGCCACCAACAAGCATGCACAGATCGCATTGGAACAGCTTGAAAAGCTGCGCGGCTGCCAGGTTCATACCTCCGTCATGCTGTCAGAGGTCGATATCAAGACCTTTAAACGACTTGGCATCGAACTGACTTCTGAGCCGGTATATGAGCATAACCGCCTGTATCAGTAATTGAGAATGACCAATCATTCATAAGACAGTAACACAATGCTTGATTATGAAAGGTTGTGATCTGCAAAAAAACAT
>JBNMLY010000081.1:0-10339 GCA_050875065.1 Otoolea sp.
TACACAGTGTCTCCCAGTTGTGGATCTCAGTCTAACATAGAACCTACGGCAAATCAATTAAGGTTTCTTTAATTCTTGCGTAGAAAAAACGAAATTTTCTGTTACCTACACAGATCCGCGATTGCCTGTGCAAATATCTTCGCACTTGCAACCAGATCACTCACATAGGCAAATTCATCAGCGCCATGCATCCGGTTGTCCACACCTGGCATGGATGCGCCAAATGCGACCCCATTTTTCAGGTCATGCACATAGGTGCCGCCGCCGGTATAGTTGCACTCGCCCTTGTTGCCCGTATAGCGCTCATAAGCATTCAGAAGCGTTCTGACAAATTCGGAATTGCCATCCACAAAATGCGGCTCCCGCAGCTGCGGGGATTCCAGCTTCATGCCGCAGGAAGCAAGCTTTTTCTCCACCGGTTTCAGCAGGTTGTCATCATTGCCGCCGATCGGGAAACGTCCATCAAAGTACGCCTCCATCCGCGTCTCTGTCATCGTCAGCATCGTAAGTGCCAGAGACAGTGCTCCGGAACCTTCCGTCTGCATCGCTACTCCCAGCGCCTTGCCCTCGGTATCGTTCCACGGGAAGCACTCAGTCAGGCTATGGATGAGTTTGGTCTGTCCACACGGAGCCAATGGCAGACGATCCAGAAGCAGAAGCAGGGACGCCAGCGCATTTTTTCCTTCCTCCGGCGTCGAAGCGTGCGCTCCCTCACCGACGGCGGTGAGCACGATTACGTCTTCCTCCGCCTGAAGCTCAAACTGCACACCCGTTTCCTTCGTCACGCCCTCCGCGATCGAGTGGACCTCTTCCTCCGTCAGTCCTGTGATCGTTGCATGAGCCTTGCCCGGAACCACATTGATCTTGATACCCGCCTCAATGGACAGGAGCCGTGCTTTCTCGGTCGATACCTCAAAGGATGCCGTCACATGGCCCGGAAAACGTCCTTTTTCGATATTGATCACCGGAAACGATGCATCCGGTGAAAAAGTCATCGGTGCTTCTTTTTCCACCTTATAATAATGTGCAATGTCGCTGCTTCCGCACTCCTCATCCGTTCCCAGAATCAGGCGGGCGTTTTTCGTCACCGGGATTCCCAGCTCTTTGACCGCGCGCATCGCATACAGGGCCGCCACCGCCGGACCCTTGTCATCCGCTGTGCCGCGGCCATACAATTTGCCATCTTTTACGATCGGTTCAAACGGCTGTGTCACCGTCCAGCCCTCACCTGCCGGTACGACATCCAGATGTGCCAAAATGTCCAGCTGGTGTTCACCGCCATTTAAATCCGCAGTTCCCACGTAATTGTCGTAATTATTGATGGAAAATCCATACCCCTCTGCCATCTTGAGTGCCTGCGCCAGTGCGCGGCTCGGCCCCTCACCGAACGGATCCCCTTCCTGATAAGCCGAACGCTCGCTGTTGATACGGCACAGTGTGCAGATGTCGTCTAACATCTCCTGTTTGTGCGCCTCGATATACTGTTCGATTTTCTCTTTATACATAAATCTTTCGCCTCATTCTTTTCCTTTGGTTATTATTTAGACAGAATACCAGCCAGTACCTGGTTGACTACCTTTCCGTCTGCCTTTCCCTTTACCTTCGGCATCAAAGTTTTCATGATTTTACCTTTGTCGGACGGTGCCGGATTCTCGATGCCAAGCTCTGCCAGAACACTCTTGATCACCTCTGCGATCTGCTCTTCGGTCAGATCTGCCGGTGCAAATTCCTGATAAACAACCAAACGAGCCTGTGCTTCCTCACGGATATCCGCACGGTCTGCCGGAGCCAGTTCCAGAGTCTCCTTCGTCTGCTTGATCTCTTTCTTTACAACTGCGTCCGCCTCTTCCTCGGTCAGCGGGGAACGCTTGTCGATCTCCGCATTTTTCAGTGCGGATAACAACATGGATAAGGAATCTTTTCTTGCTTTGTCTTTTGCCTTCATGGCTTCTACCATGGCCGCGCGTACTACATCTACTCTGCTCATTTGAAATGTCTCCTTTTCTTTTTTTTCTATGTTTTCGCCATGCCCAGGGGGACGATGGGGGTTCTCTTTTTTCGCCATGCCCAGGGGGGCAAAACCTGTCGGTTTCACACCCCTGTCCGGCTGCGCCGTATAGCAGAAATCCCCCTTTCAGCGCCTGAAAAATAAATTTTCCATTCGCTGAAACGGTGCTTTCCGCTGCATGGCTTTAGTTACGCCCAAACTCACTCAATTTCAGCTTCGGATTCCGTTCTTCCACCATTCCCACACTCCAGCTATTGACAAAGAGAAGCAGAGGGTTGTCTTTGAGGTCTTTGATGCGCTTCATATCGGAGGTTCCCTGGATCTTGGCTACGTCGATCTCGTCGGCGTTTTCTACCCAGCGGATGTACTCGTATGGGAGTTTTTCCAGCTTGACTTCTACGTTGTACTCATTTTCCAGACGGTAAGTCAGTACCTCGAACTGGAGGACGCCGACTACGCCGACGATGATCTCCTCCATACCGGTGTTGAACTCCTGGAAGATCTGGATCGCACCTTCCTGGGCGATCTGGCTGATGCCTTTGATGAACTGTTTGCGCTTCATCGTATCCATCTGGCGCACGCGTGCAAAATGCTCCGGTGCGAACGTCGGAATACCTTCAAATTCTACTTTCTCACCCGTACAGAGCGTATCTCCGATCGAGAAGATACCCGGATCGAATACACCGATGATATCGCCCGCATATGCCTCCTCGACGATCTTTCGATCCTGGGCCATCATCTGCTGCGGCTGGGAGAGACGGATCTTGCGTCCGCCCTGCACGTGCGTTACCTCCATGCCTGCCTCGAACTTGCCGGAACAGATACGCATGAATGCGATACGGTCGCGGTGCGCCTTGTTCATATTCGCCTGAATCTTGAATACAAACGCACTGAAATTCGGGGAGAACGGATCTACCATGCCCGTCGTCGTCTTTCTCGGCAGCGGCGAGGTCGTCATTTTCAGGAAATGCTCCAGGAATGTCTCAACACCAAAGTTAGTAAGCGCCGAACCAAAGAATACCGGCGATAAGTTTCCGCGGCTGACGCGCTCCATATCCAGCTCGTCGCACGCGCCGTCCAGAAGCTCGATGTCATCGAGAAGCTGCTGGTGGTAGTCCGGACCGATGATGGAGTTGACCTCATCGCCATCCAGAGTAAACTCCTGGGATGCAACCTCCTTCTGTCCGCCCATCGCTGCCGTGAACGTCGTGATCTTCTTGGTAGCACGGTCATATACACCCTTAAAATTCTTGCCGCAGCCGATCGGCCAGTTGACCGGGCAGGTGCGGATGCCGAGAACGCTCTCGATCTCATCCATCAGCTCAAACGGATCGCGCGCCTCGCGATCCATCTTATTGATAAAGGTAAAAATCGGGATGTGGCGCATGACACAGACCTTGAACAGCTTGATCGTCTGCGCCTCGACACCCTTAGAACCATCGATAACCATGACCGCCGAATCGGCCGCCATCAGGGTACGGTAGGTGTCCTCCGAGAAATCCTGATGTCCCGGCGTATCCAGAATATTGATGCAGAATCCCTCATAATTAAACTGTAATACGGAAGAGGTAACCGAAATACCTCTCTCCTTCTCTATCTCCATCCAGTCAGAAACCGCGTGCTTGGCCGCTTTTCTTCCCTTGACTGTACCGGCCAGATTGATCGCGCCTCCGTAGAGAAGAAACTTCTCTGTCAGGGTCGTCTTACCGGCATCCGGGTGAGAAATAATGGCGAATGTACGCCGTTTTTTGATCTGCTCCGCTATATTTTCCAAAAAATCTTCCTCCAAACTTACTATGTTACAGTTCATGCAAGGCATGGTCTGTAACTTTTGCTATACTTTCTCTTATCTAAACGTATTTATTCTATATTATTTTAAACGAATGCGCAACCCTAAGTTATGCTTTACAGACAGGCGCTTTAGGAATCCGTTCTTGTTTGCGGACAGGCAGCCTGGGAAATCATGACCGCCATATGAGAACCGGATTGCAGCACTCAAAAACATTTTTCATGTTCTTCTTGATCCTTTTCTTTAAAAAACATATAATCATACTATTAACACGGATATATAATAAATATTAACTGTAAAGATACCATACTATTACGAACTATATAATTTATATCGCTATATACGTTCCCCATCAAGAATATACGATATAACGATATATGAAGGAGTGTCCCATGATTTTAGCTATCGACGTTGGAAATAGCAACATTATTATCGGCGTGATCGATACGAAAAAAACGTATTTTGTAGAACGCATCACAACCACCATCGGAAAACCAAACCTGGAATATGCAGTTGCACTAAAAAGTATTCTGGAAATTTACCATATCCAGCCGGAGGAACTAGAAGGCGCGATCGTATCCTCCGTTGTTCCGCCGCTCAACCGGACGATTCTCGCCGCCATCCGCAAGATAACGGGCCTGAATGCGATGCTGGTCGGCTCCGGCATGAAAACCGGACTGAACATCCTGATGGACAACCCGAAATCGGTCGGCAGCGATATGATCGTAAACGCCGTCGGCGCCCTGGCCGAACACGAGCCTCCGATCATCATCATCGAGATGGGAACCGCGACAACCATGTCTGTCATTGACAAAAATGGCCGCTACGTCGGCGGCGCGATCCTGCCGGGACTGCGCGTTTCACTCGACAGCATGAGCGCCAGCACCGCCCAGCTTCCCCGCATCAGTCTTGACACACCGCGCCGCGTCATCGGTAAAAACACAGTAGACTGTATGCGAAGCGGCGTCGTATTCGGCAATGCGTCAATGATCGACGGCATGCTGGACCGCATCGAGGCGGAACTTGGCGAAAAGACCTCCATCATCGCCACCGGCGGCATCGCCAAGATTGTCCTACCGCTCTGTTCGCATACGATCACATATGATGGGGCGCTCTTGATGAAAGGATTACTGCATCTATACGAAAAAAACCGCAAAACAGAATAAGTACCGATTTTCTACGTTCGGACTGTCTGACCTTCCAGAGACCCGAAAATTTAAAAACTTGTTTTTATCCCCCGTTCGTTTATCTCTTTCACATCACAAGAAATCAAAAAGGCGGCTGCCCCGGCAAATGTATCTACAACCTATCATTTGCCGGGCAACCGCCTTTTTATCTCATTCAAGATTCTGTACTGGTCAGGCAGTTTCCGAGGTTCCCCTTCTATATTTACCTGTTTTCATCTCTCCCGATCTTGAATCCTTGTCGATATCAGTCTATTTTACTACTTTCAGCTTCATATTTTCTTTCTCAATCCGATCCAGTTTTTCACCATCCAGGCGAAGAACAAACCCAAACGGGTTAATCACAACTCCATGCACATACTCCAAATACTTTTTCAAATCGCGGAAGCGAACTTCCCTTGCTGCAAACTGGTGTTTTCCGTCAAATTTCCCAAATTCTACGAGATCCGTAAAAACCGGATAATAGCGCACTCCGCTTCCTGTTCTTAAAACCGGGACAACCGAGGTCTTCTGCGGATCAGCAACCGGAACCAAAAGCCGTGCATTATAAAGTTCTTTGCACATCAAATCCTGCATTTCCGGGAATGCCTGATGCTGTGCCAATGCCTGATAAAACTGATTCGCAGCCCGAACCAGGGACGGATTTACCACGATCTCAGAAGTGTCCTGTGGCTTTTTGATAATACTAAACAGAGACATTGCCAGAAAATGATCCTGTCCTTTGTCAATCACAACAGCCTCAAAACCACTGCGGTAAAGATCCTTAAAGAATGAGCTGCGCTGCAGTGGACGGATCTCCAGAACTTTGGCCTGTACCCCAACCAGTTCAAGTCCCTTTACAAACTCTTCTGCATATTCGCGTCCTGTATACAGAAATGCCGCCGCCTTTCCATTCTCCGCCCCCAGGAAGAAGTTGTTAGTTACCCTGACTGTTACAACAAACAGTCCCGGCTCTTTTTTAAGCAGTTCCAGTACTTCTCCCATTACCTTTCTGTCCGGCTTATCCGAATGTTCCTTTATCAGTTCACGTAATTTCTCCATCTTGATTCCTCCAACTCATTTGGCATGCGCAGGTATTTTATTTCTACCGGCTTATAGAAAAGAGCCTTCTGCGCCTGTATCTTTTATCCCTTCGCCTGATTTCCAGACATCCATTTTTCTTAACTGTCTCGCAGACGATATCTTTTATATTTTATCACAGAGCCGCCAAACAATCAATCAGAAGAAACTTTCCGGTTTCAAAACTTTTCCTGCTTAACTTAAATAATGCTTCATGCTCTTCAATGCACTCTTCTCCAACCGCGACACCTGCGCCTGCGAAATATGGATTTCTTCGGCGACCTCCGTCTGGGTTTTCCCTTCAAAAAAACGCATATCAATGATGCGGCGTTCCCGATCCGGCAGGCGCTGCATGGCTTCGCCAAGAGACAGATCCTCCACCCAGTGTTCCTCGGAATTTTTCTTGTCACTGAGCTGATCCATCACATAGAGCGGATCACCCCCATCCGTGTAGACCGGCTCATACAGACTGACCGGACTCTGGATCGCATCAAGCGCATATGCAATCTCCTCCTTGCTGACACCCAGTTCCTCGGCAATCTCGCAGA
Organism: Otoolea sp.; assembly: GCA_050875065.1. Classification (GTDB taxonomy): domain Bacteria; phylum Bacillota; class Clostridia; order Lachnospirales; family Lachnospiraceae; genus Otoolea. Next base: position 6,589 of record JBNMLY010000081.1, read on the forward strand.
GCGTTGGCTCTTTCGATTGCTTTTTCAGCAGATTTTCGCGGGTATAGATCGCCTTATACGCTGTATCGCGGAGTGACCGACTGACCCGAATCGAATTATTGTCCCGCAGATACCGTTTTACCTCCCCCAGAATCATAGGAACTGCATATGTCGAAAAACGGACATTCTGGGTAATATCGAAATTGTCAATCGCCTTAATAAGGCCGATACAGCCAATCTGAAACAAATCGTCCACATTTTCCCGGCTGCCCGAAAAACGCTGTATCACACTGAGTACCAGCCGCAGATTTCCCTTGATATATTGCTCTCTTGCCTCCCGGTCACCCTTTAAAATCCGGCGAAACAGTTCTTCCTTTTCCTCGTTGCTTAAAAGAGGCAGTTTGGATGTATTGACCCCGCAGATTTCCACTTTATAGATCGGCATTTCCATTCCCTCCGTATGGCTGACGATCAACGCAAAGGGCTTGATCGTTCTGATTTTTGTTTTGTCACCTATACGTAAGGATGGACGATTCGCTTTTCCTTTATACGTTCCATTCCTTGCCTTTTCCATCTTTCCATAGTAGAATATAGATTCAAAGGTTTTACGTTCAAAATGATATACAGATTAATCACAAGGAGATCCATTCATGAACACACAAAAAAAAGCCCGTTCCCTCTACTGGGACATTGTAAAGGGATGGGGCATTATCGCGATCGTGCTGGGGCACACCGGATATTTTGCCGGAGCGTTCGTCTATCTGTTCCATCTGGCACTGTTTTTCTTTATCACTGGTTACTTTTATAATGAAACGAAATATGGGGATACGCCGTTTCTCTACTTTGGCTCCCGTCTCGCCGGTGCATGGCCGAGATATATGTTCTACACGCTGTTTTTTGTCCTGCTTCACAATTTCTTCGTGACACACGGGCTCTATGCAGGACAGGAGACCTACAACCACACCCGGATGCTGGCAGCGTGGATGAGCAGCCTCTCCTTTAATTCCCCGGAGCAGGTCCAGGGTGCCCTGTGGTTCCTGCCTGTCTGGCTGGTATCCTCCGGACTATTTGCCGGCTGTGTCTGGTTTGGGCGCGCAGCAGCCCGCTTCACACAGAAAGAGGGTTTCAAACTTCCCGCCTGTGCGGCCGCATCTATCCTGATCGGCCTGGCCGGTGTCTTTCTGAATATGAGAAGCTGCCCGCTTCCTTACAATCTGCAGGCCGCGCTGCTCGTCGTCCCAGTGTATCTCATCGCCTGGCTGATGCAGCAGTTTCTTCCCAATTTCCGGCACTATACGGTCTGGTACGGCTGCCTCTTAAGCGCCCTGCTGCTGCACCTGACGAACACAAAGCTTCACATTTTCATCGATCTGGCGAGCATGCACATTCCGGGTGTCTTATTTTACCCGATTTCTGTCATTGGAATTTACTTCGTCCTATCGCTCTCCGACCTGTCCGAGCGCGTCAAACCGCTGTCAAAGATTCTGGCTTTTTTAGGACGCCATTCCTTTGACATCATGGCAATCCACTTCACGCTGTTCAAGTTGATCGATTTTGCCTACGCCCGCTTCATTTTTAAGGAGATCCCGGAAACGCTTTCCAACTTTCCAGTCTCTTTCCGATATGAAATGGGACCATTTTACATCCTGATCGGTCTGTTTCTCCCGGCATTTATCGGCTGGTGTACAGACCGCATTGCTGCGAAATTTCTTTCTTGAGGCGCTTCATAATCTTCTTTTCCAGCCTCGATATGTATGACTGTGAGATACCCAGAAGGTCGGCAACTTCTTTCTGGGTCATTTCATCTTCCTGCTCTCGTCCCAGACCGAAGCGCAGTTTCACGATCTTTTGTTCCCGCGGATTCAGACGGTCAATCGCCGCCTTTAAGAGTTTCCGCTCCGTCTCATCCTCCAGATTCCGGTAAATAATATCCTCATCCGTTCCCAGAATATCCGACAGAAGCAGTTCATTGCCATCCCAGTCCACATTTAACGGCTCATCGATCGAAACCTCAAGTTTCGTCTTATTATTTCTCCGAAGATACATCAAAATCTCATTTTCAATACATCTGGACGCATAAGTTGCCAGCTTGATATTTTTATCCACGTCAAACGTGTTGATCGCTTTAATCAAGCCGATCGTTCCGATCGAGATCAGATCCTCCACGCCTACACTGGTATTGTCAAATTTTCTTGCGATATAGACCACCAGACGCAGGTTATGCTCGATCAGCGCCGAACGCGCCTCCTTATCTTCGCTGGTTCCAAACTTCTTTAAAACCTCCGCTTCCCGCGCACTGTCGTAAGGTGCCGGAAGAATGTCGGTTCCTCCGATGTAATGAATCTCCCCATCCCGGTGCATCAGAAACGAGCGGAACGACGGCATCACTTTTAAACGAAACTGACCTGGAACTGAAACTTTTATAAACATAAACTCTTCCCCCTCATATTATCCGCCATTTTCCTTCACGGTCATTTTTACAGCCAATATTTTTCATTCAACAGCATTTGGTATGTATTTTCCCGGGATAAGGCTTCCTCCGAAACGGCAATCCATGGCTTCTCGACAATCCGCACACCATTCTGGCCAGACAGTTCCATCCGCTCTGCCTGATAGACCGGTATCACCCCGTTTCCTTTTCCGACACTCCGAAATGGAATATATTGCACACCGTCTTCCCAGACAAACAACGCCTGCGCGGGGCGCGCGTCCAACACTTGTACCGGACGCCCCGAAAGCGGCATTGTCAGATGGTTACCCGTATCGAGAATCGCCCGTACACGCAGCTCCTTTCCCTTGTTGAAAATGGCAACTTCATATTGGTGCTCCACTTTCACGAGCCGCTTCATCCCGCAGCGCCACACAGCGGACGGAATGAGGAAGCTCCCGCTGACTGCAAACAGCCAGAAGAAAAGATTTACCGTATTTCCCAATGGCCGTATCATCTCCATACAGCCTGCCGCCAGCATAGACGCTATGTACAGCCCGACGGTAGACTCCAGTACCTCTGACCGTTTCCGGACGGAAAATGCTACCGACACCATGAGAAGACTCATTCCAGCATTTATGAGCATCCAAACTGCATATCCCAGTGGAACCGGCATAAGTACCATTCCCAGCGCATACACAGCCCCCAGAATACTTCCGGCCAAACGTCCATACCGGCGTTCCGGCAAACGCAGGCAGTTTTTTACTGCTGATAAAAGCAGGAAATCCGCCACCATATTTTCAACTAGGATGACATCTGCATATACACGATAGGTTACCGTCTTTATCCTCACCCCTCTGTCTGACACGGTTATTATAGGAAAAAAACTCTGCAAAGTTTGTCAAAACGCGGACGAGAATCCGCTTTTTTGATCGCCAAAATTCGGGAAAAAACGAGAATTTTTGATGAATTCGACATGGTTTTCGAAACAGAAATGACTATCAAGGATTTATTTGCATTAAAATAAGGAAAAATTATGACGAAACGTGTAGATCCCTCGACAAAAGATAACATGATTTTTCTTCGCGCGTGCGCATCCACGCGGAGCGTAAAAAAAGCACACGCCAGAAATCTTCTCATTTCTAACGTGTGCTTTTTATGGCTTTCACCACGGTATATCTTTTATCAAATGAACTTATTTCTTATTTCTCAAGAAATCCGGAATATTGATCTGTGTCTCCTGACGCATCGGGCGGAACGGCTGTGCCGGTGCCGGCTGCGGTGCTGCCTTCGGAGCGGTCTGTGCGGTCGGCTGTGCCGGTGCTGCTGCAGACGGTGCACGGA
>JBNMLY010000082.1:0-10088 GCA_050875065.1 Otoolea sp.
ATCGCAAGCCTGATTCTGACCGCTGCCTGCTTTCTGGCCGCCCGTCCGGTCATCTTCGGATTTTTACAGGCACCGGAGGAAATGCGCTTCGATAGTATGGCGTACTTTCTGATTTACAGCGGCGGAATTATTTTCCAGTTACTTTATAATGTTACCTACGGTATTCTGCGGGCACACGGCGATTCGCGCGGCGCGCTCATTTTCCTGATGATCTCCGCCGCCCTGAATATCGTGCTGGACTGTGTGTTTATCTCCGTCTTCCATATGGGAGTCTCCGGCGCAGCGGCCGCGACCGTGATCGCACAGGCCGGTTCCGCCATCCCAAGTTTCCTGTATCTGCGGCACATTTTCCCGGATCTGCTGCCGAAAATGCATTATCTGTACGCATGGAGGGAGCAGGGCGCACTTTTAATGCGGCTGAGCATTCCGATCATGCTGCAGACGGGCGTCAATTCGATCGGCTTTCTCATTCTGCAGCGCCTCATCAACTCGTTCGGTGCTCCCAGCATCGAGGGCTACGCCGCTATGCTTAAGGTCGAGCAGCTCGCGCACATCCCGTCTCAGAGTTTTAACGTCGCTATTTCCAGCTTTGCCGGACAGAATATCGGCGCTGAAAAGCTGGACCGTGCCCGCCGCGGCTATCGCACCACCATCCTGATGGGTGTCCTGATCAGTATTTCCATCAGTATCGTGGTTCTGCTTTTTGACCGGCCGCTTCTCCAGATCTTCAACATCACCGGAGAATCCCTGCGGCGCGCGAAAGAACATCTCGATATCCTGATGTTCTTCATCTGGACCAGCACGATCACCAACATCACCTGCGGTTTCCTGCAGGGAGCCGGCGATGTCAAGATCCCGGCCGCTTCCGGCTTCATCAACCTTGGGATCCGCCTCGCGCTCTCCTTCCTGCTGGCGCTGACCCCGGTCGGCTTCCGCTGCTACTACGTGAGCATGCCGCCTGCATGGCTGATCGCCTGCTTCGTGGTTGTGATGCGGTATCGAAGTGGAAAATGGAGGGAGTTTCGGATTGTAAAAGAGTAAAAACAAGGATGGAAGATTTCACTTGGGGTGATTTCTTCCATCCTTTTTTAATTGAATCCACTATTCCTTTTCAACTGTTCTCGTTTTCCTTACACCCCTTACAGATAGGAAACCGTCTCTGACAGTGCCTTCCGCGAATTATGATTTTCCAGCGGTTTTACTCCTTCCGCCGCATAGCCAAGATCCAGAATCATCAAAATCTCTTCGTTTTCCGGCAGTTTCAGTTCCTCGGCCAGCTCGTCTGGATTAAAGAAATTGATCCAGCAGCTGTCCACTCCGGCATCTGCCGCTGCCAGAAGCATATGGGTTGCCACGATCGTCGCATCTTCCACGCCTGAATCCCGCTTTTCACCCGGATATGTAAACACATTTTTCTTATCGAACGCCACTACCACACAGATCGGCGCCCCATAGCGGCACGGCGTCACCTTGTCAATCTTTGCCAATCCTTCTTCCGAACGAACCACATAGATTCTCTGCTCCTGAAAATTCTTTGCCGTCGGTGCGAGACGTCCCGCCTCTAAAATCGCTTCCAGCTTCTCATTTTCTACCATTTTCCCGCTGAAACGCTTGCAGGAATATCTGTTTTTGATTACCTGTGTAAATTCCATAAAAATTGCCTCCTTTAAATATGTCACAATTTTTTCCGATTGATAAAACAGCACCACCTGCATTCCCTTCTCGAAATACACATGATGCTGTTTTTCAAATTCACCGGATCAAGCTCAATCATCTCGCTTGACTCCGCCCGGATCTTTTACAATTTATTTCATAACGATATTCACAATCCGTCCCGGAACGTAAATCTCTTTTACGATATTTCCGGTCAGCTTATCCTTGATGGCCTCTTTACCTGCGGCAATCGCATCTTCTTTGGAGATGTCAGCCGGTACGGTGATGGTTGCACGGACTCTGCCGTTGATCTGAACGGCTACTTCTTTCTCGTCGTCCTTCATCTTTTCTGCGTCGCACTCCGGCCAGGAAGCGTGGAATACGCTGTCGGTGCCGCCAAGTTCCTGCCACAGCTCTTCGCCCAGATGCGGTGCGAACGGTGCCAGCAGGATGGTGAAGGTCTTGAGGGTCTCTTTATCGATACCGCCCTCTTTCTTCGCCAGATCGATGAGCTTGTTGTTGTACTCCATGAAGCCGGAGATAACAGTGTTCAGGCTGAACTGCTCGAAACGCTGCTCGATATCGAATACCAGTTTGTGGCGCAGTTTAACCATTTCCTTGGTCTCTTTAATCTCTTTGTCCTTGCTGGTCATAACCAGGTTGTAGAAACGGTTCAGGAAACGGGATACACCCTCGATACCGCGGTCATCCCACTCTGCATCCAGTTCCGGCGGTCCTACGAAGAGCTCGTAGAGACGCAGGGAATCACAGCCGTAATCACGTACCAGATCATCCGGAGATACGACATTTCCCTTGGACTTACTCATCTTGATACCATTCTTACCAGTGATCATACCCTGGTTGAACAGCTTCTTGAACGGCTCGTCGAAGTCAATTACACCGATATCGCACAGGAACTTGGTGTAGAAACGGGAGTACAGAAGGTGCAGTACCGCGTGCTCAACACCGCCGATGTACATATCAACTGGCAGATATTTGTCTGCCTTCTCGCGGGATACCAGTTCTTTATCGTTCTTATTATCTACATAACGCAGGAAGTACCAGGAAGATCCAGCCCACTGCGGCATGGTGTTTGTCTCACGTTTAGCCGGAGCACCACAGCACGGGCAGGTGGTGTTGACCCACTCGTCGATAGCTGCCAGCGGGGATTCGCCGGTGCCGGTCGGCTGATAGCTCTCTACCTCCGGAAGCTTTAACGGAAGCTGATCCTCCGGAACCGGTACATTGCCGCACTTCGGGCAGTGTACGATCGGGATCGGCTCGCCCCAGTAACGCTGACGGGAGAATACCCAGTCACGCAGCTTGTAGTTGACTCTCTTGTGACCAATGCCTCTCTTTTCGATCATTTCCGGTGCTTCTTTTTTCAGTACGGAAGATTCCATACCGTTCCACTCGCCGGAGTTGATCATCGTGCCGGACGCCTCGGTGTAAGCTTCGGTCATGTTCTCGATCTCTTTACCATCTTTGGCGATAACCTGGATGATCGGAATATTAAATTTCTTTGCAAACTCGAAGTCACGGTCATCGTGTGCCGGTACGCACATGATAGCGCCGGTACCGTAGTCGGCTAATACATAATCCGACAGCCAGATCGGCACTTTCGCACCGTTGATCGGGTTGATTGCGTAGCTTCCGGTAAATACACCTGTTTTTTCCTTGTCCTGCAGACGATCTACATTGGAACGCATGGAAGAATCGAAAATGTATTTCTCAACTGCCTCACGGGTCTCATCGGTTGCCAGGCTCTTAGCCATTGCATGCTCCGGAGCCAGTACCATGAAGGTTGCACCGTACAGGGTGTCCGGGCGGGTGGTGTAAACGGTGATCTTCTCATCGCGGCCTTCTACACCGAAATCAACCTCTGCACCGTAAGATTTTCCGATCCAGTCGGTCTGCATCTTTTTAACCTTCTCCGGCCAGTCAAGCTTATCCAGATCGTTTAAGAGGCGGTCTGCATAGGCAGTGATCTTAAGCATCCACTGACGCAGATTTTTCTTGGTAACCTGTGTACCGCAGCGCTCGCAGCAGCCGTTGACAACTTCCTCATTGGCCAGACCTGTCTTACAGGACGGACACCAGTTGATCGGGAACTCCTTCTCGTATGCCAGCCCCTTTTTGAACATCTGGACGAAGATCCACTGGGTCCATTTGTAGAATGCCGGATCCGTGGTATTTACTTCCATGTCCCAGTCATAGATTGCTGCGATCTCCTTGATCTGACGCTTGATATTCTTAATGTTGGATGCAGTCGAGATAGCCGGATGTACGCCCATCTTGATCGCATAGTTCTCTGCCGGCAGGCCAAATGCGTCCCAGCCCATCGGATGGATCACGTATTTGCCGCGCAACATCTGATAACGGCTCCATACATCGGAAATAACGTAACCTCTCCAGTGGCCGACGTGCAGGCCGCTTCCAGACGGATATGGGAACATATCCAGGCAGTAATATTTTTCTTTCTTTCCATCATTTACATTGATGGGATGTTTTTCCCAGTTCTCGCGCCATTTTTTCTCGATGGCGGTATGATTGTACTGTGACATCTTTGTTCCTCCTGTTTTCTGCTTAAGCCTCGCTGATTTTTTGCTATTTCCTGTCAAAATCCGAATCCGGTCTCTAAAATGATGTTTTATCATTGCAATCGACTGGTCCGTTGGCACTTCCATAGCATCCAACTCTTGCGGACATTCTTTCAATTCGGTAACGTCAAAAACGCCCTGCGTCTCTACATTACCTGTATAGAGACGCAGGGGGAAAATTCCGACTGCGCGGTACCACTCTATTTCACACGGAGTCCGTGTGCTCCTCATCGTCCTGTAACGGCGGATGACCGGCTCTGTCTACTCACTCTTCCAACACGAAGCTTTTTCAACAGGCTGCTCCCGGACCAGTTCAGCGGCTTCCTTCCACTGCCTCACACCATCCGGCAGCTCTCTGTAGGAATTTCACGGCTTACTACTTCCGTTCAACGCATTTGTGCTATCTGGTAGAATAGCATAGATGGGAAGAAATGTCAAGTCACATGACCTCTTCAAGCACCTTTTAAGCACCTTTCACGTGACAGATTCAACGCCCTTTCAACACATGACATTTCCGACAATCTTTCAATCACCGTCAAACCTACACCTGAATCCGCTCTGCCACTTCATCGCCCAGTGCCAGCCGCACCTTTCCATTTCCGATAATCAGGCCATCCAACACACGGCCCAGACCCCGGATACGGCTTCCTGCTTTGATTCCGTATCGCTCCAAAAAGCTCATCACATCCGCATTTCCAAACATCCATTTAATCTCACAGGACTCTCCCGCCTGTACCTTTGCCAACGACTGCATACAATTACCTCCTGACTGATACTCCGCTTCTATCTGCAAGCAATCCAATAAAGTGTTTCTTCCGAATATGAATCCAAATTTAAATGAAATTCTTTCATTCCCGCTTTATTTACTATCATTATACGCAGTCAGACGATTGTTAGTCAATCGTAATAATTGTTAGTCAATTCTAATGTTTGTTAGTCAACGGTAACTCTTATAGTATCTCCACACTTTTCCGTCCATCTCCCGGCGGATTCTGCCGCGCAGGCAAAGGTAATCCAGATGCGCCATGCACTCGCCCACCGCAAACCATTTCTGGGACGGTGGAAATTCTTCCCAACTGGCGGCGCGGATCTTCCAGCGCATTCTTCCCGCGGTCTCATAGGCCGTCATGCCCGGATGTTCCGCAAGCAGCGCTTCCGTCTCCGCCAGACGCCGCTCATGGTGTGCCAGCAGCGCCTCGATGCGTGCCGCATAATCGCCCGTTTTCCGGTGTCCCGGCAGAGCAAGGCGAACCGGATATTTTCTGGCCCGGCGCAGGCTGTCGAGATAATCCCCCAGTGAATCCTCGGCTTCCAGCCAGGAGGTGATATTCGGAGATATATCAAACAAGATATGATCTCCCGTAAACATGATACCCTGCTTCTTGGCCCAGAACATCGCATTGCCCGGCGTATGCCCCGGTACGGAGATCATTTCCAGGGTGTAATCTCCCACCGTGTAGTTCCATCCCGCTTCAATCGGGGCAAAGCGCTCATCGACCTGATCCAGCTTATATCGGACCGCCGGGTTGAGCGCCTGCGTCTTCTTCATTTCCTCCTCCGGAAATCCCCCCGCGCGAAACTGCGCCGCCAGCCGAAGCGGGCGCTCCGGGGTAAAACCATCCTATAAAATCTCCAGATCCGTTCCGCTGATATAGATGCGACTGCCTGCCCCCGCTGCCTCCCTGGAAAGGCCCGTGTGATCCGAGTGCAGGTGCGTCAAAAGAATATCCAGCCGCTCCGGGCTGCTGCCAAGCGCCTGAAGACCGGCAAACAGCGCCTCTCGGCATTCTTCACGCCGGAACCCGGTGTCAATCAGAAGATCGCGCCCGTTTTCTTTTCCCCGGATCAGGTAGCTGTTGAGCTCCCGAAGGGGATTCTGCGGCAGCTCGACGCCGATCCGCCAGATTCCATCCGCCACTTTCTCCACAACCGGTTCCGTTTTTTCTGTGTCCTTCTTGGTTTCTTCTCTGTTTTCAATCATACTTTTTCCCTTTTTAATCCCTTTACCGGAATCTCTTTATTTGATACGTTTCGCGTCTTTTATCCTGCGTTCCGCTCATTTACTGCCACACACTGCAGCGCCTGCCGCCGACCGCTTTTTCTTTTTTCCGGATGCATAAAAGCAAAAATCCATGCAGTTTTGTCATCCGCAAAACCACATGGATCTCCGCTTAATTCTTAGCCTTCTAAATTCTCTTCTTCCCTGTGATCCATCGACCGGAACAAATGCGTGCAGATCAGAATCGCCACCACAATCGACAGATAGTCCGCGGTCGGCTGCGCGTAGATAACGCCTTCCAGTCCAAACATTGAATTCAGCACGAAGATCAGCGGAATGAAAATCAATCCCTGACGGCAGATCGTAAGAATCAGCGACGGCAGCGCTTTTCCCATTCCCTGGATCGTATTGATACAGAGGAAAAGGATTCCCAGGAACGGTGCCGAGAGCTGCAGGGCAATCACCATCTGGATGCCGTACCGCACAACCTCTGCGTCGTCGATAAAGACCTGAATCATCGTTTTTCTCGCCACAATCATAAACAGTGTCAGAATCGTTCCCATAATGACGGATACCAGACCTGTAAACTTAAACACCGACATCAGACGTTTTTTGTTGCGTGCTCCATAATTATAGCCGATCAGCGGCTGGATTCCCATGCACAGGCCGATCTGCAGCAGGGCAACCAGCATATTCGACTTAAGCGCAACTCCCATCGCCGCTACCGGTGTATCACCGTAGCCAACCAGTGCCTGATTCAAGATGATATTGGCAAAACTCATAAGAATGTTATTCAGGGAAGCCGGAATACCGATCGCCGCCACGCCCGCTGCGATTCCATCTCCCATCTTAAAGTATTTAAAATGGATCGACAGGCTCGATTTGCCGCGCATATAATAGGAAATATAATAGAGACAGGCTGCAATATTTCCGATAATGGTTGCCAGCGCCGCACCCATGACGCCCCATCCCAATCCCAGAATCATGATCGGATCCAGAATGATATTGACAACCGTTCCAAGCAGGTTGCCGGTCATCGACTGCCTTGCCGCTCCCTCACCACGCAGGATGTTGGCAAATGCCGTCGAAAACATGATCGTCGGCGTGCCGACCGCGATGATCGTCAGGTACTGTCTCGCAAAACCGATCGTATTCTCACTGGCTCCGATCAGATGAAGGATTCCTTCCATTCCAAGAACCGAACCGAGCGCTACCAGAATACCCAGGCCGACCGAACCATAGCAGCAGAACGAACTGATATGCCATGCCCGCTCTTTATGCCGCTCGCCGAGTGCTCTTGAGATCGCCGAGCTGCCGCCGATTCCAAACAGGTTTCCGAGCGCCATAAAAATCATAAAAACCGGCGTCGCCAGAGAAACCGCCGCTACCTGCAGCGGATCCTTCGTCTGGCCGATGAAAAATGTATCCGCCATGTTATAGATAACAACCACCAGCATGGAAATCATGGTCGGAATCGCCATGGTCGCAACCGCTTTCGGTACGGGCGTTTTCTCAAATAAATCCGTATTTGTTTTCATTTGTCGTATCTCCTCTCTTTTTATTTTATTGTCATCTTTTTCAGCCACAGTCATTCACATCAGAACAAAGAATGTGCCTTGGCACATTCTCGCGCCGAGCGCGGTCACTTGCAACAAATATCCCTGTGTAAATGCAGCATTCGCTTCTCCTGTGGCATAAAAATACAGGCACTTCTGCCTGTTTTAAAAAAACTAACTCTTATTTGTAAACACTTAATTTTATCATAATCACTTATTTTGTCAACTATTTTTACATGAAAAAATCGTCATTTTCAAACATTTGTTCTCGCGAGATTTTCATTCCCCCCACCTCTATTTCCACATCCACCTCTCTCCTCCCCCGCCTTTCACAATCTCTCCGTCTATCGCACCTCCTCGATTCCCCGGTTGCAAAAAAACGCTTTCTGGGATATGATGGAAACTAGCAAATTTTGAATTTCATACCGATGGAGGAATTTTACTATGTCTAACAATTACGCAGGCAAATTTGTAAGCGCTGAGACCGCCGTCAAGGCCGTTCAGCCGGGTGACTGGGTGGATTATGGCTTTGGCGCTGGTTTTCCGGAGCTTCTTGACCGCGCGCTGGCAGCACGCAAGGATGAGCTGACCGACGTCAAGATCCGCGGCGGTTTAGTCATCCGTCCGCGCATCGAGGTTGTCGAAAGCGACCCGGAGCAGAAAGCATTCAGCTACTATAGCTGGCACATCGGCGATTACGAGCGCAAGCTGCAGACCCGCGGACTCTGCAAGTTTATGCCGATGATGCTGCGTTCCCTGCCGGAAATGTACCGTCACCACATCCGCGTGGACGTTGCTTTTGTACCGGTTTCCAGACCGGACGCAGACGGCTACTGCGGACTGGGTATTTCCAACTATGCATGGCGCACCATCTTTGAGAATGCGCGCACCGTGATTTTCGAGATCAACGAGCGTCTTCCGCGCTTACAGGGCGTCGATGGTTCCCACCGTGTCCACCTCTCTGAGGCAGATTTCATCGTCGAGGGCGAGCATGAGCCGCTTCCGATCCGCACCTACCGCGATCCGAGTGCGGTTGATATCGAGATTGCCAAACGTGTTGTCGAGGAGATCCCGGACGGCGCGGTTCTGTCCTTAGGCGTCGGCGGTGTTCCGTTTACGATCGCCAATATGCTGGCACAGTCCGACAAAACCGACCTCGGCTGCCACACCGGCACCATCAGCGACGCCTTCTTAGCCCTCTATAAAGCCGGTAAGCTGACCAACAAAAAGAAAGAGATTGACAACGGCTACTCCACCTGGAACCTTGCTATGGGTTCCCAGGAATTATACGACTGGCTGGATGCTGAGCCGCAGCTCTTCCACCCGGCTGACGTCGATTACGTCCACTCCCCGTACCGTATCGGCGAGATGAAGAACGTCATCAGCATCAACGGCGGCGTTGAGCTCGACCTGATGGGACAGGAAAATGCCGAATCCGCCGGCACCCGCCAGCTCTCCGGCATCGGCGGACAGATGGATTTCCTGGAGGGTGCTTTCCGCTCCGAGGGCGGCAAGGGCTTTATCTGCCTCGCTTCCACCCACAAGAAGAAGGACGGCTCCTTAAAATCCAACATCGTACCGTTTATCCCGGGCGGCAGCACCGTATCGGTACCGCGCACCATGATCCAGTATGTGGCGACGGAGTACGGCATCGCCAAACTGACCGGTCTTACCTTAAAAGAGCGCGCCGACGCCATGATCGCTATCGCACACCCGGATTTCCGCGACGAACTGCGCCGGTATGCGGAGGAGAATTTCAAATAAAGACTGGAAGATAAATTGGAGTCGCAACAGCAGCATTCCATGTTATCTTTGATTGTTTGAAGTGATTTTCACACAGAAAAACCGTAACCTTATACTTTCGCTCATGATTTTAACCTCATGTGCGTGTATATCTGGTTACGGCTTTTTATTTTCACTTATTTTTTCACGTATTCCTCGCGACTTTTCATTTTCACGATTCATCGCTTCACGGGCTTTCTCCCTCCAATTTCTCAGAAAATCAAGCTCGTTCTATCACTGAAAGTTTTTTATATTAAACGACCTGTCTTCACAGATTCCCCTTCTCTGCTTTTTCTTTTTCAGCCTTCACTACGGCTGCAACTTCCACAACCACCATAAACCGGCACACCAGAACGATCACGGCCGCAAAGAGCTGCCACAGCGCGACATGCAGAATCAGGCTGACTGCATACCCGCAAAGCGCCGCCCCCATTACCATGGCATATCCCCGGCGCAGTTCGGAGGCGTATGAATGCCTGGGAGCGCCTGCGGTATAGC
>JBNMLY010000083.1:0-10071 GCA_050875065.1 Otoolea sp.
ACATGCCGGATTTACGGACGAGGAGAGAAGCAAGTTTACCGAGCTTCTGGATTCTGGATTTATCGACACCTACCGCTATTTTTACCCGGATAAAGAGGGCGTTTATTCCTGGTGGTCCTACCGGTTTAAGGCGCGCGAGAAGAATGCGGGGTGGCGGATTGACTATTTTTGTGTTTCCAAGAGCCTGAAAGACCGGCTGGCGGGTACGCAGATTCATACGGAGATACTGGGCTCGGATCACTGCCCGGTGGAATTAGAGATAAAGGATCGGGATGAGGCATGAATTTACTGACAGCAGAACATCTGAAAAAATCATATACGGAGCGTCTGCTCTTTGACGATGTGGCGTTTTCCATCGGCGAGGGCGAGAAGATCGGTCTGATCGGTATCAACGGAACGGGAAAATCGACGCTTTTAAAGATAGTGGCGGGCCTGGAAGAGCCGGACGAGGGAACGGTTGTTAAGGGGCGCAACCTCTACATCCGGTATCTGCCGCAGAACCCGGAGTTTGAGGCGGGACGGACGGTACTCGATTGTGTGATCCGGGAGAACATGGCGCATGAGCATGCCTGGGATCTGGAAGGCGATGCGAAATCCATGCTAAATAAGCTGGGAATCACTGATTACAGTGCGAAGGTGGAGACGCTTTCGGGCGGACAGAGAAAGCGGGTGGCGCTGGCAGCGGTCCTGTTATCGACCGCGGATCTGCTGATTCTCGACGAGCCGACCAACCACCTCGACAGCGCGATGGCGGATTGGCTGGAGGAGTATCTGAAGAAGTTCCGCGGCGCGCTTCTGATGATTACGCATGACCGGTATTTCCTTGATAACGTGACAAATCGCATCGTTGAGCTGGACAAGGGAAAACTTTACAGCTATCAGTCCGGATATGCGGGATATCTGGAATTAAAGGCGGAGCGCGAGGCGATGGCAGTCAGCTCGGAGCAGAAACGCCAGAATATCCTGCGGACGGAGCTGGCGTGGATCCGGCGCGGCGCACAGGCGCGCAGCACGAAGCAGAAGGGGCGTATCCAGCGTTTTGAGGCGCTGAGCGCGGTGGAGGCGCCGAAGGTGGACGGAAATGTGGAGATGAGTTCCATTTCCAGCCGTCTCGGACGGACGACGGTCGAGGCGCACCATCTCCATAAAACGTATGGAGACCGTCTCCTGATTGACGATTTTTCCTATATTTTTCTGAAAGATGACCGCATCGGCATCATCGGACCGAATGGCAGCGGAAAGTCTACGCTGATGAAGATGATTACCGGTTGGGTAAAACCGGATTCGGGCGAGACGATCATCGGTCAGACCGTGAAAATGGGTTATTTTTCGCAAGAGAGCGAAGATATGGACCAGTCGATGCGCGTGATCGATTATATCAAAAATGTAGCTGAGTACGTGCGGACGACGGACGGGCTGGTATCGGCGTCCCAGATGCTGGAACGGTTCTTGTTCCCGTCGCATATGCAGTACACGCTGATCGGCAAGCTCTCCGGCGGCGAGCGTCGCAGGCTCTATCTGCTTCATATCCTGATGGGGGCTCCGAACGTCCTTCTGCTTGACGAACCGACGAACGATCTAGACATCGGCACGCTGACGATTCTGGAGGATTATCTCGATCATTTCCAGGGCATCGTGATCACGGTATCACATGACCGCTATTTTCTGGATCGCGTGGTGCGCCGCATCTTTGCCTTTGAGGGCGGCGGCACGATCCGTCAGTATGAAGGCGGCTATACCGATTATCAGGCGGCCAGCGCAGAACGTATGGCGGCAGATCTGGGAGAAGCCGGGGCTGCCTCCGGTCAGGAGCGCACGAAGGGCCAGTCATCCGCAGGGGCTTCGAATGAGGGAACAGCGGATGCAGCCGGGGCGGCAAAGGATAAAAACCGCGGCCGCCAGCGCGAGAAAAAGCTTAAATTCAGCTATATGGAGCAGAAAGAGTGGGAGACGATCGAGGACGATATCGCGGCACTGGAAGATGCGATCGCGGATCTGGAGAAACAGATGCAGGATTCTGCCCGCGACTATACGGCTCTGAATGGCATTATGAAGGAAAAAGAAGAAAAAGAAGCTCTTTTAGAGGAAAAGATGGACCGCTGGATGTATCTGAACGATCTGGCGGAGAAAATAGAAGCGCAGGCAGCAGCTCACAAATAGGCACTTTTGGAACCGAAAGTGCCGTATGAAAACATGGAGGTGGCAGATTTTGCCGATTTGGAATGCGAAGCATCGGCAAAATCCTGTTACAGTCTGCATATGTGTGGACTGTAACAGGCGCAGGCAGCAGCTCACAAGTAGGCACTTTTGGAACCGAAAGTGCCGTATGAAAACGAAAAAATACGGGGAGGGGATACAGGTGAAAGCAGAAAGAATTGTGAGACAGAAGACGGAAATCCCTGATTTTACACCGGGAATCAAGCGGACCAGGACAGGGATGCACCTGTGCGTTGAGGCGCCGGGGGCATTCTGTCGGCTGGTAATTTATGAGGCAGGAAAAAAACAGGGCGTCAGGATCCCATTTTCCCCGGAAGAGCGGGTGGGCGATATCTGGACGATGGAGCTTGCGGGCGATGATTTTTCGGGATTGGAATATACGATCGAGACGGAGCAGGGAGAGCTGCCGGATCCGTGCGGGCGTGTTTATACGGGTCATGATCGCTGGGGCGACTTAAAGGCGGCACTCCGCCCGGTGCGCTGCCGTTTCCCAGAAGAAACGTATGACTGGGAGATGGATCAGCCGCTGAAACATCCGTATGATGAGACGATCCTGTACCGTCTCCATGTCCGCGGCTTTACCCGCCATATCTCTTCCGGCGTGGAGGATCGGGGAACGTTCCATGCGCTGACTGAAAAAATCCTCTATTTAAAGGAATTGGGTATCACAGCAGTCGAATTGATGATGCCGAATGAGTTCCAGGAAGTGATGATGGAGGACGGGGCAGACGGCAATCCGTATGCGACCGGGGCACCGACGGGGCGGCTCAATTACTGGGGCTATGGGGCGGGTTACCTGTTCGCACCGAAAGCTTCGTACACATCCGGGAAGGAGAAGGAGCCGGAGCGCGAATTTAAGGATCTGGTGAAAGCGTTTCATAAAAATGATATCGAAGTGCTGATTGAGCTTTATTTTACCGGCGAGGAGAGCGCGGCACTCGCGCAGGAGGCGGTCCGCTTCTGGGTGTACGAGTACCATGTGGACGGCGTGCATCTGTCTGGTTTTGCGCCGGTCGAACTGCTGGCTTCGGATCCACTGTTGGCCGATACGAAGCTTTTAGCCGGTTCCTGGGAGGGCGTGCGCCTGCCGAAGAAGGCGGCGGCTGCGCCGAAGCTGCGGGAACGCCGCTGGCATCTGGGCGAGTACAATGAAGGATTCCTGACTGATATGCGCCGGGTTTTAAAGGGCGATGAGGATCAGGTCAGCCGTCTCATCTACCAGACGCGCAAGAATCCGGATGCGTACGGCGTGATCAACTACATGGCGGCGACGAACGGTTTCACGATGATGGACATGGTTTCCTGTGAGCAGAAGCATAACGAGGCGAACGGTGAGAATAACCGGGATGGAAGCGATTATAATTATACGTGGAATTGCGGCGTCGAGGGCGCGACGCGGAAAAAGAAGATTGTGCAGATGCGGAAAAAACAGCTCCGCAACGCATTATTGTTGCTCTTTTTGAGTCAGGGAACGCCGATGCTTTTAGCGGGTGATGAGTTTGGCAATTCCCAGAATGGCAACAACAATGCCTACTGTCAGGATAATGAGATTTCCTGGCTGAACTGGCATCTGTTGGAGACAAACCGGGATATTTATGAGTTTGTGAAGTATATGATCGCCTTTCGGAAAGCGCACCCTGTATTTCATCTTCCGGTGGAACCGAAAAATATCGATTATCTTGTCTGCGGACATCCGGATGTGTCGTACCACGGCGTCAAAACCTGGTGCCCGGAGTTTGAAAATTTCCGTCGTCAGCTCGGCATTCTCTACTGCGGCGAGTACGGACGGAAGGTGGATGGTACCAGCGACGATTATTTCTTTGTCGCCTACAATATGCACTGGGAACCGCATGAATTTGACCTTCCGAAGCTTCCGAAGGGAATGCGCTGGACGCTGTGCATCAATACCGATGACACGGAGCACAACGGAATCTGTCCGGCAGAAAGTCCAGAGGCAGGGAAGGAGCTGCAGGAAGCGTCACGGGAAGAGCTTCGCCAGTATATGGTCCCGCCGCGGAGCATTCTGGTATTTCGCGGATCGAGGCCAATTTCCGGTCCGGTGTCCGAAAAGGATGGCAAAAAAGCCGGGAAAGTGGTAAAATCGGTAAAACGGCAGAATGCCAGAAAAGATCCGGCAAAGGAAGCGGAGACGGAGGTTCCGACAATGGACGAACCGTAAGATCGGAATTGAAAGAGGATAAGACGAATTGAGAAAGAAACTTTTTAGAGGGCTGGCAGCCGCCCTGTGTGCTGCGGTGATGACAGGAGGCGCGGCGCTTCCGGCGTATGCGGCGGGGCCGTCGCGGAATTCGATTCCCTATGCGGATTCCTATGCCTCCTATCAGTGGGCGTTTTTAAATACAGGGGAACTGCGTCTGGTGCCGAGCCATACGGCGGCGGTGGATGCAGCGATTGGGGCGATGACCGGCAGCCCGGCGCTCTCTGCGGATGGAACGGTCCGTTCTCTGGAAGGGATCGATATGAATATCGTCCCAGCCTGGAAGAAATACGATGCGAAAAGCGGGAAACGTCAGGTGGTGGTGGCACTAATCGATACCGGGGTTGATATAACTCATCCGGATCTGAACGGCGCGATCTGGACGAATACAGGGGAAATCCCAGGCGATGGCATCGACAATGACGGAAACGGCTATATCGATGACGTCTATGGCTGGAATTTCTATGATAATAACGCCCAGGTATTTACCGGGACAGACGATAACCACGGAACCCACTCGGCGGGCACGATCGCGGCGGCGCGAGATGGCGTTGGAACAGTCGGAATCTGCGATCCTGCGTATGTGAAAATCATGGTGATCAAGACGCTGGGAACGGCGTCCGGCGTCGGAACGGTCAGCAATGTGGTCAAGGCGATCCAGTATGCACAGGCGAACGGTGCGTCAATCTGCAACCTGAGCTTCGGCACGACGAAATACAGCGAGGAATTGTATCAGGCGATCAAAAATGCGGGAATGCTGTTTGTAGTGGCAGCTGGAAACGGCGACGCCTCCGGCAATGGATACAGCATCGATGAGCAGCCGATGTATCCGGCCAGCTTTGAGCTGGACAACATTATTTCGGTGGCAAACCTGCGCTTTGACGGCCAGCTTGACCGCGCGTCCAATTACGGGGCGAAAAGCGTGGATCTGGCGGCACCGGGCAATTATATCCTGAGCACAATTACAGGCAATGATTACACCTACATGAGCGGCACATCGATGGCAGCGCCGATGGTGACTGGAACAGCGGCGATGCTGTACTCCTACGATGCATCCCTGTCGCTTGCGGATGTGCGAAACCGCATTCTCCAGTCGGTGCGCCCACTCGAGAGCCTGTCCGGTAAGGTGGCAACTGGCGGTATGCTGGATGCCGGGGCGGCGATGCCGTAAAAAGTGCAGGTTGCAAAAGAGTTTGGAAAATTAAGGCGGTTGACGCGAAGGGAACCATTTAATCAAAAAAACTGGCAGAAAGATTGTTAAAAAAATATTGAAATTCTCGTTTGTATGTGATACTATGAACGAGTAAGATGACTGTTTTAGTGTGAAGGCACGGAACAGCTTACTATAATTTCTTCGGGGCAGGGCGAAATTCCCTACCGGCGGTATAGTCCGCGAACCGCGATGGCGGCCGATTCGGTGAAATTCCGAAACCGACAGTATAGTCTGGATGAGAGAAGAGGCAGGAGTCAGAGAGTGTGCCGCGTAAGCAGGCTGGCGTGCATTGGCTAAGTTGCGATTTATCATCCCAGGTCCCGAGTGACCTGGGATTTTTTATTCATAGGAAAGTGCGTCCTATGAAATAAAAAACGCTCCGCGTGGATGCGCACTCGCGCGAAGAAGAATCATGTCGCAAGCGACCGCGCTCGGCGCGAGAATGTGCCAAGGCACATTCTTTCTTGTTTCATAGGAAAACGCAGCGGATTCGGCACTTGATTCATACTCCTCCTTCGGAGAAATGAGTTCTAAAACCGAAAGGAGATTAAGATGAAAACAGGCAAATGGAGTATTCAGAAATTAATTTACACGGCGATGCTGGCAGCTGTTGCCGGCGTGCTGATGTCGTTGGAGTTTTCCGTTCCGATGATGCCGCCGTTTTATAAGGTGGATTTCAGTGATGTACCGTCAGTGATTGCTGTCTTTCTGATGGGACCGGTGTCCGGTATCTGTGTAGAAGTTATCAAGCTGTTAATCAAGCTGATCACAGTCGGAACCAACACGATGTATGTGGGGGAGCTGGCGAACTTGATGGCAGCATTCCTGTTTGTATGGCCGCTGTGGTTCCTGTATCAGAAATTGGGCGCCAACCGCAAGGCAGCCGTCGAGGCGCTTCTGATCAGCATCGTGATTCGCACCGCGTGCGAATGCTTTATCAATGTGAATATCTCGCTTCCGTTATATGCGAAGGCAATGGGGCTGCCACTTGATGAGTTGATCCACATGGTATCGTCGGTCAATCCGGCGATCAAAGACCTGAATGGTTTTATTATTCTGGCAACGATCCCGTTCAACGTATTGAAAGTGGGACTCAATTATATCATTGGACAGCTTCTGTTTGTACGGCTGCGTGCAGCGAAGATTGTTCCGAAAGCAGTATAAAATGAAATAAATGACCCCAATAGAAAGGATTGTCTGAAACATGTCGGGCGGTCCTTTTTTGTTTCATAGGAAAATGCGTCCTATGAAACAAAAACGCTCCGCGAGGATGCGCACTCGCGCGAAGAGGAATCATGTCGCAAGCGACCTCGCTCGGCGCGAGAATGTGCCGAGGCACATTCTTTGTTTTAGGAGAAAATAAATATGATACTATTAGAGACGAGTTCGCGGAAGATGGCTCCGGGACTTCTGGGCATCCGGAATTGGAATGAGTAAAAAACGGAAGAAAATCGCTTATCCATGTAAGCAGAACAGAAAAAAGTGGCAGTTTGTCAGAACCGGAGGCTCTGAGACTGCCACAGTTTTTTATGAAAAAATGGTTCAGTTCTGGAGAAAAAGTGTTATTTGCCGGATTCCCAGCGTCCGGAAGCGCCGCACGGCAGTATTAGTCCGGTGCGGGTAACCGGAAGTCCCAGCTCGTCCGATTTCACTGTGCCGCCATGGGTGGAGGCGATTTCGGTCGAGAGCATATAGGTCAGGACGGACGGAGCCAGTCCGGTGGTGTAGGAGTTGATGAGGAAGAAGAGCGGGGTGTCCGATAACAGCTTTGCACAGAGCTGCACGAACGGATAGATCGAAGATTCGATCTTCCAGATTTCACCTTTCGGTCCGCGTCCGTAGGATGGTGGATCCATGATGATGCCGTCGTAGTGGTTGCCGCGGCGGATCTCGCGCTCAACGAATTTCACACAGTCATCGACGATCCAGCGGATCGGGGCATTTTCCAGCCCGGAGGAACGGGAGTTTTCTTTTGCCCAGGCTACCATGCCCTTGGAGGCATCCACGTGGGTTACGCTGGCACCGGCTGCGGCTGCCGCGAGTGTGGCGCCGCCGGTGTAGGCGAAGAGGTTTAAAACCTTGATCGGGCGTCCGGCCTTGCGGATGCGGTCACCGAACCAGTCCCAGTTTGCCGCCTGCTCCGGGAACAGGCCAGTGTGCTTGAAGCTGAACGGCTTTAAATTAAAGGTCAGCTCTTTATAATGGATCGACCACTGCTCCGGCAGGTCGAAAAATTCCCATTCGCCGCCGCCTTTTGAGCTTCTGTGGTAGTGCCCGTTCATTTTTTTCCAGCCGCGGTTCGTCTTCGGGGTGTTCCAGATAACCTGTGGGTCCGGGCGAACCAGAAGGTAGTCGCCCCAACGCTCCAGCTTTTCCCCACCGGAGCAGTCAATCACTTCATAATCATTCCATCCATCTGCAATCCACATAAAATTTGTATCCTTTCAAAAAAAACGAGGCGCAAATCCTATGAAGTGGGTATTTGCTGCCTTTTGTGATTCATGTAGTATCTGTCTATTCGTTGTGTGTTTTGAGTATGGCGTATATCATATATTATATAATTTCAAAATATAATCGGATCGCCGCCTGAACAGATATCTAAATTATATCGGGCATTGACAGGTGTGTCAAATCTTTTCAAGGATGAAAATGTATTTACAAAGTAAGATAACATGGTGTTGGTGGGAATTTTCCATATTTAAATACGAAGCCACAGCAAAATTCGTGGTTGGCGACGTGCGTGCGAACAGTGACTTGATGGAAAAATGTAAATAAATTGAAAGATAAATCTCCTTGAAGATCCATCTTTCTCCTGATACAATGTATTTTAGACGAATTATGTACATTGTGCGTATCTGAAAATATAGAATTAGGAGGATCCTATATGAAGAAACAAAAACTTGCGGTCTGTGTTCTCTCGGCGGCGCTTGCGTTGGGAACGGCGACGATGACCGCTTATGCGGCAGAGGGATGGCAACAGTCTGGCAGCAGTTGGATCTACGTAGACAACAATGGCAATAAGGTGACAAATAGTTGGAAGAAAGGTGCGGATAATCTTTGGCGCTATCTTGATTCACAGGGCAACATTGCGGCAAACTGTTGGGTAGATGATGAGTATTTTGTGGAGAGTACGGGCATTATGGCGACTGACAAATGGCTGAAACTACCAAAGCGTAACCCGGCATGGAATGAATCTTCTTCTACGACGGTCTGGTATTATTTTTCCACAAGCGGCAAGATGGTATCGGATGGATGGTCCAAGATTGGTGGAAAGTATTATTATTTTGACAGCGATGGAGCGATGCAGACGGGCTGGGTGGACGATAACACCTACTACACAAATGCAGATGGCACGATGCAGATCGGATGGGCGTATCTGGAAGATCCAGAAGATACGAAGAAAGATGATGATGATGTGAAACCTGGTGACGACGATGAGGATCATCATTACTATTACTTTCTGAGCTCGGGGAAAAAATATGTACCTGATTTAGGTGGCGCAAAGTATAAACAGTATAAGGTCGATGGAACGTATTATTGCTTCGATGAAAATGGGGCGATGCAGACGGGCTGGGTTGATATGGGAACCTCTTCTTCCGGCGGTTTTGGAAACTACCGCTATTATCAGAGCAATGGAAAGGTACAGACGGGCTGGTTGTCGGTAGCTCCGCCGGAGGACGATGATTATAATCTGGATCTTGGCAGTGACGTCCAGTGGTATTATTTTTCAAGCAATGGAGAACCGAAGGTAGGACCGAAGATTTCCAATGCCTCGACGAGTGATCTGGTTCGGATCAATAATATTACGTATTTATTCAACGAAAAGGGAAATCCAGTATACGGCCTGCGCCGGTTGCGCGTTGGGAGCAGCAATGAGTATGCGTGCTATTTCTTTGGCGCAGATAAGGCGACTAGCTCAGTAGTAAAGGGAAAGGGTTCTGTAACAGAGGGTGACGGAACGGTCAGCCAGTTTTACTTTACGGAAAGTGGCAATAAGGCTGGCCGTGGTTATTCTGGGGTAGAGGACGGATATCTCTATTATATGGGTAAGCTTCAGATGGCAGATAGCGGCACAAAGTATGAGGTGATTACGGTTGAAGGGAAAAACTATCTAGTTACGACGGCTGGTAAAGTGGTCAAATCTAGTACGGTTAAAGATTCAAACAGTACCAAGTTTAAGACGAATTCAAGTGGTTGTGTAATCCAGGTTGACGAGGTCAACAGCGATGGAAAAGAAGAGGCGAGAACGCCGATAGAACCGGCCTATTGGGAAAATTGATTCGATCGATACGGAATGCGTACAGAAAAAAGAATTACAAATAAAATCTCCACATGGATATGAATTCCTGTGGATAAACAGGAGTTTCTGCTATAGAAAAGGTGTAATTACCCACCGACAGAAGAACCTCCTGTTTTTTCTTGA
>JBNMLY010000084.1:0-9955 GCA_050875065.1 Otoolea sp.
GTACGAAGCCATGCTCACGGGACCAGTCAGCTACGAAGCGCTCCAGCTTACCGATGGAAACAGCCTCGCCCTTGATACCGCGCACACACTGTCCCTCACACTGGGACTCCTGCGGGCAGACACGGCCGCAGACTGCCGGAAGTGCAGAAGAAAGCGCGATCACCTTCGCCGCCTCCTCGATATTGCCTGCCTTTACCTCCTGGATAAATGCCGGAATGTTAATCGAAACCGGGCATCCAGCGATACATTTTGCATTTTTACAGTTCAGACATCTCTCAGACTCCGCAACTGCTTCTTCCATATTATAGCCGAGGCATACCTCTTTAAAATTGGTCGCACGTACCTTCGGATCCTGCTCTCTGACCGGCACTTTTTTCATCATATCTCTCTTTGCTTCCATTATTTGTCACCTCCGCACTGTCCGCATCCGCCGTGATGTGTGTCTCCCTCTTTCAGGCGCAGCATTGCTCTGCCTTCCTGGGTCTTGTAGATTCTCTGACGTTCCATCGCCTCGTCAAAATTAACGAGATGTCCGTCAAACTCCGGTCCGTCCACACAGGCGAATTTAACCTGATCGCCTACAGTGACACGACAGGCCCCGCACATACCGGTTCCATCTACCATGATCGGATTCAGGCTGACAATCGTCGGAATCTCCAGCTTCTTGGTCAGCAGGCAGACAAATTTCATCATGATCATCGGTCCGATCGCTACGCAGACATCATACTTACGTCCCTGTTTCTCGACCAAATCTTCGATGACGCCCGTAACCATGCCCTTGTTTCCAAAACTGCCGTCATCCGTTGTGATATAAAGATTTCCGGCCACTTTCTCCATTTCTTCGGTCAGGATCAGCAGATCTTTCGTCTTAGAACCTACGATGACATCCACATCAATGCCGTGCTCGTGCATCCATTTTACCTGCGGATAAACCGGAGCCGCACCGACACCACCGGCTACAAAGAGGTATTTCTTCTGTTTCAGTTCTTCCACATCCTCATGGATGAACTCGGACGGATTGCCCAGCGGCCCTACGAAATCATGGAATGCATCCCCAGCCTTGAGGGTGCTCATCTTCTCAGTGGAAGCTCCCACGGTCTGGAATACGATCGTGATCGTTCCTGCCTGACGGTCAAAATCGCAGATGGTTAACGGGATTCTCTCCCCCTCCTCGCCCATCTTGACGATAACAAATTCGCCCGGCTCACACGCACGCGCTACTCGCGGTGCTTCTACAACCATCAGATAAATTTTATCTGCCAGTTTTTCAGCTTTTAAAATCGGGTACATTCTTTTCCTCCTTACTGTTATATAAACGCTTTTATTGTTTGATTTTTCAGAATTCTCAATTATTTTACCACTTTGTCTTATTTTTGACAACCGGGGAGTGCTTCCTTTCCCAACTAATATCCCGCGCCCCCGTCACACGTTTTGCCAAATTTACAGGACAAAGCATCGGCAAAATCCAGTCACTGCCTCTCTTCCGTGCGTGCAGCCGCATATTCCCGGAATTCATAACACAGATTGAAAAATGTCTGCTCACCGCTTCGTCTTACCAGCTTCCATCCCTCTTTTTCCAGATCGACCATATGCGTATCCGCCACATAAGAAAAATCAATCCAGGTAATCTGCGCTGTATCGCAGAACGGCAAGAACTGCCGGTAAATCGACTCGCCGCCGATGATGACGACATCCGCATCTGTCAACCCCTTTTCCTGTTTCAGCTCATCAATCCGCACCAGCGTCTCCTCGACACTGTGGCAGATCTCCGCCCCCTTGATGCTCAGATCCTTCTTTTTCGTCAAAATCAAATTAATTCTTCCATCCAGCGGACGCTGCGCCGGAAACGTCAGGAACGTTTTATATCCCATGACAATGATTTTCCCCATTGTTTCCTGCCGAAACAGCTTCTGATCCGCCGGGATCACCGTCAGCATCTGCCCTTTATTGCCGATGCCCCAATTCCGGTCCACCGCCGCTATCAACTGAAAATGTCTCGGGAACCGCTCCGGAAACTGTCTTCTGAGTGTCTTCATCATGCTCGCTGCATTGATATAAAATGCCTCATCGGGCTGTTCCTTCTTATCTATATGGGAATGGAACACGCGCTCCATCTCCCGAAGCGCTTCCTCCTCCTTCGGAAACCGTTTCATAATATCAATCATGGTATCACGGCTGTCACGGAGCTTCTGCATCAGAACGTCCCAGATCGTCGCCTTATCCTCATCCCGTACAAAACCATAATGATTTAAAATAATCTCTTTTGCATCCAATTCCGATGAATACTCAATCGATTCTTCCGCCGCCTTATAGTCTACCAGAAATGACGGCATATAGCTTCCGTCATGCCCCATGACGCCGACCGTCTCACTGCAAAGCATCAGCTCATCGTCAATCAGATAAGACATAGAACATTTCGTGTGGCCGATCGTCGCAAACGCGTAAATTGTGTGATCGCCCAGCTCGATCGTCTCTCCATCTTCCAAGGATACATCGATCTGTAAATCTGCGTCATCGTACTCTGAATCCCACGGAAGCCCTGCCGCCTCTGCCGCCTCGCCGGAAAGACGCCGAATCGTCTTCAAAGCGCCCGGTTTCACTAAAATTTCTTTTGCCCGCTCGGAAGCATATGTTTTTACCCCCGGCCACGCTTTCCGCACCGCCGGAAGCCCTGCCACATGATCATAGTGGGAATGGGATAAAAGAACTGCGTCCAGCGTTTCATCGCCCAGCTCTCTTTTTATGTTTTCCACCATCTGATCGGCCGCATATGCCATTCCCGCCTCAAACAGAAGATTCGCCTCTCCTTTTATCAAAAACACCGCGCCGCTTCCGCAGCCGGATACATCGATTACTGTCATTGCTTTCTCATCCTTTTTGTTTGCATTTTAAATCGAAACAAGAACACTTGAATGAAAATAAACATCCAAATCCATATTTCATAATTAATTTTATTTTACTGGATTTTTTTAAGAAATACAAGGACTGGTTCAAACGAAACAGATAGGATGGTTCTTAGAACGACTGTCCACAGACAGACATTTCCGAATGGAAACATCCACGCCACACAAAGATAAACGCAGATCTTCCTTTGAGATCAGCAATCTGGCCGGGTGTGGTTGGGGCACACGGACAGAACTTCTAAAAAAACAAAGAGGATCGGCGCGGATATGAAATCGTGTGTTTCGTTACACGGATTCCGGATCAGCGCCGATCCTCTGGGTGGTTGGTTTAAAGTTAATATTCTTATCAAGCGTTGCCGTGATTCAGCGAACGCTGTGCCTCCAGTGTTCGCCGTGCCCCAGCTCGAAAAAACTTCGTTTTTCCTCGCTGGACGGGCTGCGCCCTATAATCCGCCCAGGGAAATCATCTGCTTATGTGCAAGCACAACGCATCTGATTTTCCTGAACGTCTTGCACGTCTTATGCCTCAACCATGTATGGATAGCTTACATCCAGGCTCGGTACTCTGAGCTCTTTGATGGTTCTCGGGCTTAACCAGCGGTACATGTTGATCTCGCTGCCGGCTTTGTCGTTGGTTCCTGATGCTCTTGCACCACCGAACGGCTGCTGACCGATAACGGCACCGGTTGGTTTATCATTGATGTAGAAGTTACCGGCGGTTCCTTTGAGTGCATCTTCCATCTTAACGATTGCTTCGCGGTCATCTGCAAAGATTGCACCGGACAGACCATAGGAAGTTGCGGTATCGCAGCTTGCCAGAGCCTCGTCAAGTTTATCATCCGGATATACATATACGGTCATAACCGGTCCAAAGATTTCCTCTACCATGGTCTTGAAGTCTGGCTTCTTAGCCTCAATCAGAGTCGGATATACGAAGTATCCCTTGGAATCATCGTATCCGCCGCAGATTACCTCTGCATCCTCGGATGCTTTTGCATAATCAATATAATCTTTGTTGGTCTTAAATGCAGATGCGTCAATGACAGCGCCCATCAGATTGGTAAAGTCTGTTACATCGCCAACTTTAATCTTCTTAATCTCTTCCAACATTCCCTCTTTTACCTGTGGCCAGATGCTAGCCGGGATAAATGCACGGGATGCTGCGGAGCACTTCTGTCCCTGATACTCGTAGGATGCTCTTGTCAGAGCTGCTACCAGTGCTTTTACGTCTGCGGATTTGTGAGCGAAGACGAAGTCCTTGCCGCCCGTCTCGCCGACCAGACGCGGATATGTTTTGTATTTCTTGATGTTCTCGCCTACTAAGGAGTAAACACCGCTGAATACTTCGGTTGAACCTGTGAAATGGAAGCCTGCAAGGTTCGGATCGCTTAATACATACTTGCTCATGTCAGAACCACGGCTCGGTACGAAGTTGATAACGCCTGCCGGAAGTCCTGCTGCCATCAGAGCCTGCATTACATAGTAGTTGGAAAGAACTGCTGTGGTAGCCGGTTTCCAGAGAACTACGTTACCTGCAATCGCCGGAGCGGTCGGAAGGTTAGCGCCGATGGATGTGAAATTGAACGGGGAAATCGCGGTTACGAAACCTTCCAGCGGACGGTACTCGATGCGGTTCCATACGTTCGGTGTATTGTTCGGCTGTCTGTCATAAATCTGCTGTAAGTAATATACGTTGAAACGAAGGAAATCGATCAGCTCGCAGGTATCAATCTCAGCCTGATATACCGTCTTGCTCTGTCCTAACATGGTAGCTGCGTTTACTTTATCTCTCATCGGGCCGGCGATTAAATCAGCCGCTTTTAAGAAGATAGATACACGGTGCTCCATCGGCATCTCGGTCCATGCTTTTCTGGCTGCCAGAGCTGCTGCGATTGCATCCTTTAACTCTTTCTCGCCACCGGAAGCTGCCTCTGCGATTACATGAGCATGGTCATGCGGCATAACTGCTTTGGTCTTTCTCTCTGTCCAGACTTCCTTGCCACCGATGATCATCGGAACCTGAACAACCTGTGCTGCCTGGCGCTCCAGCTCTTTCTTTAAGCTGGCTCTCTCCGGACTTCCCGGAAGATATGCTTTTACCGGCTCATTTTTCGGCATCTCTACTTTGAAATATCCATTGCTCATTGCTCATCTCTCCTTTTTGATATTCTGTCTCATTTGTAATTATGATATGAAAATTTTTCGCATTTCATTTTCATGAAATCTAACTTTTTGTTTTGATTTTCATATCAATGAATTTCTATGGCTAAATATTAGCACGTTTTTCATTGTATGTCAATACTATTCACATTAAAAAATGCTCATTTTCATTCTGTTTTTATGTGCATATCGCATAAATTCAATGTTTTTTATTGTATTATGTTTGGAAAATATCAGATTTTCAGGGACTTTTCTTGAAATTTTATCTTTTATTTTCACTTTTTTCTCCCCTCAACCCTTCTATTGTATGTTTTTTCTATATCGAAAGCTCTTTCTGTGCCGCTTCTCCTGCTTAGTTTACGGAAACCGCTTTTTGTGGTATACTGATCCCGCCTGAAACAACTCACAAAAATGAGTTTATACTGAAATTAATTCATTCTTATGAAAAAGGAGTTTGACTATGCTTAAATTAGAACGTACCAGCGTCATGAATCTGGAAAATGCCATGCGCGGCGCCCGTAACCCAATGAACAGTTGGGGACGGATGGACAGCTTTTATGATGAACAGGGAAATTATCACTTAGGGCCGAATGATCTCGACCTCGCCAAACGTCTCCGCAAGGCAGGAAGTGACCACCGCAAGTTCCTGCGCCAGGTGTTTGTCTCCGTCGATGTGACTGCACCGCTCTACTGGTGGAAGGAATATGATACCTATAAAGTGGCGACCGTCGCCAACTCAACCAGCACGATGCATAAGATCGCCAGCAAGCCATTTTCCATGGATGACTTCAGTTGCGACCATATGACAGCCGGGACACGCGCATTTATGGAGACGGTTGTCGCCGAACTGGAAACAATCCGCCTGCGTTATCTGGAAACCAAAAATAAGGATGACTGGTATGATATGATTCAGCTTCTGCCGAGCAGCTACAATCAGATGCGGACCTGCTCATTTAATTATGAAACACTGATTAATATTTATTATGCAAGAAAGGATCATAAACTGGCAGAATGGCATACCTTCTGTGACTGGATTCAGACTTTGCCGTACGGGGAAGAACTGATTATTGGGGAAGGGAAATAAAGAGATAGATAAATAGTTTGGTTGTCGGATGATAACCTGGTAAAATTTAAGATCCTGGCACCCAACAGCGCATGAATGCGACTGTTGGGTAGCGTAGGATCTTTTATAGTGATAGTATTGTGCTTGATTGCTTTATCTGCCATCTACTATCTTATCTTAATTATCCACGAAAATACTATCGTCTTTCTTCTAAGTATTGAATGCGCGCTTAGAAGAAACGTTTAGTTGTGGCAGAGAACCGGCATTCCCTTGTATACTTTCTCGTAGAGAAGTTTTGCCTTATCAACAGGCAGGTTGATACAGCCGTGGCTGCCGGAGTACTGGTAGATGGTTCCGCCGAATTTGCTTCTCCAGCTTGCATCGTGGAAACCGATGCCGCCGTTGAATGGCATCCAGTAGTCTACATGGCTCTCATATTCATAAGTGCCGTCTGCTTTTTTAGCACCGCGCAGGACACGGTCGGTTTCTTTATAGGTTAAACTATAGATTCCCTCCGGGGTTGTATAGTTTTTGGATACGTTTCCGGTTACACACGGTGCATCCCAAGTCAGAGCGCCATTTTCGTACATGTATACGTGCTGGGCACCGAAATCTACTTCTGCGTAAGTATTGCCCCAGTCTGCTCCCGAATGGCTGGCTGCTTTCTGGGAGAACTGCACTTCGCGTTCCTGGTTGACGCCGGTCTGCGCCATCAGTACCAGGTTATCTGTCTCCGCATTCTGGTCAATCTTCCATCCATAAGGGCCTGTCAGGGCTACATCCTTTCCGGAAGTGGTATGGAAGGTACGGGTGGTTCCGGCTGTGTCGTATTTGGCTGCCAGTGTCTTGATATAAGCGGCTGCCTTGCTGCGATCCACGGTAACCGTACCATTCTGGCTGCCTGTATACCAGCCTGCATATTCCGCACCGGACAATGTCTCTGTCGCATCACCGATGTGGAATGTGATTGTCGCATTTTTGGCCTGATTCATCTGGTCACAAAGTGCCTTTAAAGAAGCATCCTCGGACGTTACCTGAATCGGCGTATAACAGCCCAGTGCTTCCAGATCGATCTCCGTCATGCCGGATGCGATCGCCGCATTGATTACCGTCTGGACTTTTGTCTTATCCACAGACTCTCCCTTTACTTCCGGAACAATCGTAAAATCCTTGCCTGCCTCCCAGGCAGATACATGGGCGTCCGAAGTCGGTGCCACCGAATCTGACATACAATTCAGGGAATTAATCCGGTTTGCAAGCATCGTCTGGTCGCAGGAAAGCGGTATCGAGATTGTCAATGCGCCTGCCCCGGTCGCTCCGGATGCCTGCTGATCAATCGCCACCTGCAGTTCATTTGTAATCACAACTTTATAACCAATCTCTGCTGCGGTGATCTCTTCGGTCTTGCCCCCGCGTTCTTTGATCGTTAATTTATAAGAACCGTAACTCTGCTCCAGCTTTGCCTTCGCCTCGTCATTGCTCATGCCGCCTACCGCGACTCCATTTACACTTGTTCCATTCGCAAAACTGCCATCAGCCAGAACCGGCTGTGCAAACATCAGCGCCAGTGCCGCTGCTGCACCGGCCATTTTAAGCTTATTTCTATTATTCATTCTTCACAAACCTCTCTGCCGCGCCGTCCGGCTGCGGCCTGCATGTATGGATTCTGAATCCCTATTATAGCAGAGTCGGAAAAAAAGTCCAGACCGATTCTAAAAAAGATCGCCAAAAGATCAGATTCGTAAGTACTTCTTAACGGTTCCGTTTTTTGATTGCAATTTTTGCATACTTCCACACGATCCAGTCGCTGTATCTGCTGTATGCCTTTTCCTGGGGCATCACCGGTATTCCGGAACTGATTTACTTTATTTATATTTACCGGCACGGGGCAGCCGATCCGGAAGTATAAACGCAAAAAGGACCGCCGCATCTGGTATGCCTACTTTTAAGTAAACATACCAATCTGCGGCAGTCCTTCTTTTTATTTCCCAGTTATCCCCGGTATTTCCTCATTTTTTACGCTTTTGGATTCACATGCACCATAATATGTTTTACCTTCGGAAATTTCTTTTCTATATCACGGTGTACCTGTTCCGCAATCTTATGTGCATCCCGAAGCGGCATAGATCCATCCACTTCAATCTCGACATCCACATAAATCTTGTTGCCGAAAATTCGTGTCTGAAGCAGGTCAATTCCCGCCACATCCGGATTCTCGCAAACGCAGGCACGCAACTGTTCCTCCGTTTTTTCATCACACGAATGGTCAACCATCTTATCCATCGCATCTTTAAAAATCTCGTACGCGGCTTTCACGATAAAGACGAAAATAACCAAACTTGCGATTGGATCCATGACCGGAAATCCCATTCTCGCACCCACGATTCCGACCAGCGCACCAATCGAGGAGAACGCATCCGAACGATGATGCCATGCATCTGCCATCAGGGCACTGGAATCAATCTTTTTCGCATAATATCTGGTATACCAGTACATTGCCTCCTTGCTGACAATGGATACAATCGCCGCTGCCAGCGCCAGAATTCCCGGAACCTGCAGGCTGCTGTACTCTCCCTGAAGCACATCCTTCAGTGCCTCCCCGCCAATTCCCAGGCCTGTCATAAAGAGCACCATCGCCAGAATAATCGCAGCCACACATTCCATCCGTTCATGTCCATACGGGTGCTCCTTATCCGGCTTCTTGGACGATAGCCGGATTCCGATCACCACAATAATCGTACTAAACACATCCGACGCTGAATGAATGCCATCACTGATCATCGCATTCGAATGTGCGACCACGCCTGCTAACAGCTTCATAAATGACAGAAAAATATTTGCCACAATCGTTACAAAGGAAACCTTGTTGGCCACCTTCTGAAAATCCGTCTGTTCCATATTCGTTACCTCCAAAAAAATATCTCATGGCACTAACGATAAGTGGGTGTTATACGGCTTCACCTGTAAAAAAGTATAAAAAAACACCCACGAACCAGTATTAGTAACTACTGTCCCGTGGATGAAACCTGCTTCCACTGTCGCTTCCGCAACCCGACCCCATGATATAGATTATCACGGCCTGCTCAGTTTGTACTGTAGTTTGATATGCAGTGCAAAGAGTTATGATGAATGGTAGCACAAGTTTGGGTAATTGTCAATATTTGGTCTCTATTTATTATAGTTTCGAAAATCATTTTTTATTTACGATACCGGCTCTATTTGCTATACTTATCATATAATTTATGTTCGACCAGAACCAGCGGTGCAGACGGATATTTTCTCATCCGCTGCCCGTTTCTATCTCAGAAAGGAGTCTCATTCATGGAATTACTTGATATGTTAAAACAGCGCCGCAGCGTCCGCACCTACACCGATGCCCCGATCCCGAAGGAAACTTTGGATACCATCTTGAAAGCCGGTCTTTTTTCCCCATCCGGGCGCAATCGCCGTCCGTGGGAGTTTATTCTGGTACAGAATAAAGAGACACTGGAAGCCATGTCCCACTGCCGTGACGCCGGTTCCGCCATGCTTTCCGGGGCTGCCGCTGCGATCGTCGTGATCGGGGATCCGGAAAAAGCGGACACCTGGACCGAGGACTGCTCCATCGCCATGGCGTATATGCACCTGATGGCCGACCACCTCGGCGTCGGAAGCTGCTGGATTCAGGGACGGATGCGTACCGTCGGGGAAGAAACCACCGAAGAATACCTCCGCAGACTTCTCCATTTTCCGGACAGCTACCGACTGGAGGCGATTCTCTCCCTCGGCTACCCGAACCCGCACCCGGAGGCACGGACAGAGGAGGAACTGCCGGAGGGGAAGGTACATA
>JBNMLY010000085.1:0-9886 GCA_050875065.1 Otoolea sp.
GATACGTTATTGATACGCTTCCGTGTATATAATAAAATCTAAATGGAATAGAAAGATGAGGCTGTCGCAGAAGTAAACCCGTGAAAGGGCGGGGAGAATTTCTGAGGTGGCTTTCTGTTATGACAACGGAGAGATGAAACATGAATATTATTGCAGTGGATGATGAAAAGTTGGCGCTTCAAAATCTCGTGAGTGCGATCCTAAAAGCGGCGCCAGACTGCGTGCTGCATGACTTTAGAAAGGTTAGTGAAATGCTTGATTTTGCTGCCAAGAATCCATGTGATGTAGCATTTATTGATGTAGAGATGCGTGAGATGACGGGGGTGGAAGCGGCAGAAAAACTGAAAGCACTCAGACCACGGATTAACATTATCTTTGCAACTGGATACAGTGAATATACGGGAAAAGCGATGGAGATGCATGCCAGCGGTTATATCATGAAACCGATCACACCGGAGAAAGTAAAACGAGAGATAGAGGAATTGCGTTATCCGCTTGGCGGGGTGGAGAAGAAGGAGAACGCTTTAGAGTCGGAGAGTATTCGACACATCCGAATCCAGGCATTTGGGGATTTTGAGATATTTTACGATAATGTACCACTTGCGTTTCAGTACAATAAAACGAAAGAGCTTTTAGCTTATCTGGTAGACCGCAGGGGATCGCTGTGCGCGAATGCCCAGATTATGAGCGCACTATGGGAAAATGAGGATGATTATATGTCCCACAACTCGTATATGAAAAATCTGAGAACGGATCTGCTCATGTCCTTGGAAAAGGTAGGATGCGGAGATATTATTGTGCGGCGGCGCGGCGTGCTTGGAATTGCACCAGATAAGGTTATATGTGATTATTTTGACTGGTGTGACGGAAAAAAGCATGCGCTGGATGCATATCGGGGAGAATATATGTCCCAGTATAGTTGGAGTGAATATACACATGCACTTTTGGAGGATGCAGCTTTGAAGTATTCCCAGCAGTGACAGGTATCAATGAAGAAAAAATCAGGAGAAAATAATGAGCGACGAGAGAGTAATCATAAAAACAGGAAAGAGACTGGATACACAGCATACACCGGCTTTTGAAGCAGAATTAAAGCGCGTGCTGGAGGAAGAGAAAATTTATCATTTTACAGTAGATATGAGTGAAACGGCTTACATTAGCTCGGTTGCACTCCGTGCATTTCTGGCGGCACAGAAAAAGGTGATGGCGAATGGAGGGGAAATGCTTCTTACGGGTGTATCCCCGATGGTAATGGAAGTATTTGATGTGACGGGATATTCGGGAATTCTTACGATTGAGGAAGCATGATGACCTGGGAACAGAAAGTTTGGAAACATGGGTTACATTTTTTGTATGCGGTAAAACCGTTTTTGTTTTATGCATTTGTTCCCGTGCTTCTGGCCCGCTTTGGACAGATGTTCCGAGTAGGCACAGGTGCTGATTTAGAAGAGTTTTTGCGTGTCAGCCGGAATTTTTATCTTTTTACTGGCCATCTTCTTGTATGGTGGTATTTTGTGAGGCAGAGCCGTCGGCAGGGGACGACACTTTGTGCGCAGACGGGACTATACCTGAGGCGGGGAGAGGTAAATCTGCGTCTGGCGATGTACTGCTTTTTCTTTGGTATGGCGGCGGCCTTGTTTTTTTCGGCCGTTGTGACACTGCTTCCGATGCCGGGGTGGCTTAAGAATTCTTATCACAGTACCAGCGCACCGATGTACGGGCAGGTGGATGTGCTTCTTCTGCTTCCGCTGTCGGCATTTATAGCGCCGCTTTTGGAGGAGATGGTGATGCGTGGTTTTATGCTGTCGCGTCTTTTGGAACATTACAGTGTCCGCATGTCTGTATGGATCACAAGCCTTGTGTTTGCTGTGTGCCATGGAAATTTGGTTTCATTTATCTATGCGCTTTTTATGGGACTGGCATTTGCATGGATCGATATAAAGATGGATAATATTGCATATTCGATTGTGATGCACATAGGCTTTAATTCACTTGCGTGGATCAATACGGTTATTTTGCTTGCAGGAGTGCAGGCTGATTTTTTTGGAACTTGG
Organism: Otoolea sp.; assembly: GCA_050875065.1. Classification (GTDB taxonomy): domain Bacteria; phylum Bacillota; class Clostridia; order Lachnospirales; family Lachnospiraceae; genus Otoolea. The sequence goes on from JBNMLY010000085.1 coordinate 2,055, forward strand.
TATTTGGTATTTTTATATGGTGCAGTCGGGGCAATGAGTGCTTGGCTGATCGGGCAAAAGATCCAGAATGAGGAGGAAAAGAAGCTATGATAACAGATATATTGATGTATGCAGTAGCGTTCGTGCTTTCAAGCGGTGTGATCGGTTATGCGTTTCGAGTCCTGCTGGAGCGGTTTCCAGATGTACTTTCCGGCGAGAGCATGTTGCTGATGCTGGAGCCGCATTTTTTAATCGAACTGCAGACTTGGACGACGGGAGTTGTTATCACGGCTCTTCTTATTTTGCTGTATTTTGCACTGCGCAACCGCACGTTCCGGCAGGCGCGGAAGTTTATGAAAGGTTCGGATAGAGATGTGGTAGATTCCGCACTGGAAAACTCCCGCTTCATGGATAAAAAAGAGAGGGATAAGAACTTTCCGCACAAGGAATTTACAAAACTGGGAGTTGAGAAGAAAGATGGAATCCCGGTATATGCAGTATACAACAGTAAACGGAAAGAACTGGATTTAAATCTGGCGTCTCCGATGCACAGTATCATTATCGGTGCGACGGGTAGTGGTAAAACAACCACTTTTATCAACCCGATGATTCAGATTCTGGCAGCGACATCGGCGGGTTCCTCGATGATCTGTACGGACCCGAAAGGGGAGCTGTTTCAGCTTCACAGTGGAACGTTGGCAGAACGTGGATACAAGTCGATGGTGTTGGATCTGCGTGATCCGTACAGTTCTTTCCGCTGGAATCCGTTAGGTGCGATCTATGATCGATATCAGGAATATGTACATACCGGAGATGAAATTTATATCCGGGATGACAGTGTCATGGAGAGCGGGCTTACATTAGTAAACGATCCATCTGAATACGAGGAAGAGTGGTATGAGTACGAAGGCCGTGCTTATGCTGTTCGAGGAGAGCTTCTGCGCGAAATTAAGCTGGCCCGTCAGAAAATATATGATGAATGTTATGAAGATTTAAATGATCTTATCAGTGTTATTTGCCCGATTGAATCACAGAATGATCCAGTATGGGAAAAGGGCGCTCGTTCCATTATTTTGGCGGTTTGCTTAGCGATGCTGGAAGATAGTGAGGATCCAAGTCTTGGCATGACGAGAGAGAAGTACTGCTTTTATAATGTCAATAAAGCCATCTCTAACTCAGAAAATGAGTTTGCGGTCTTAAAAGATTATTTTAAAGGGCGTTCCAAGCTTTCCAAAGCGGTGGGACTTTCCAGACAGGTTCTCTCGGCAGCGGACAATACATTGGCGAGTTACATGTCGATCGCGTTTGATAAGCTTTCGATGTTCAATGATGAGGGACTGTGTGCGTTGACATCTGCAACGGATATTGATCCGATGGCAATTGCCAATGAGCCAGTTGCCTTGTTTTTGAAGATCCCGGATGAGAAAGATACGCGCCATGCGCTGGCGGCGGTGTTTATTTTAAGTATTTATAAGGCACTCATTAAAGCGGCATCTGCGAGGGAGGACCTATCTCTTCCGCGAAATGTATATTTCCTATTGGATGAGTTCGGTAATATGCCAAAGATTGACAAATTTGATAAGATGATTACGGTTGGACGAAGCCGTAAGATTTGGTTTAATATGGTAGTTCAGTCATTTGCACAGCTTGAAAATGTCTACGGAAAGACGATTGGTGACATTATCAAGAGTAACTGCGGTATGAAGATGTTTATCGGTTCAAACGATATTGAAACCTGTGAGGAGTTCTCGAAACTCTGCGGCAATATGTCGGTTTCGACTTCCAGCGTATCGACAAATATGGGGTCTTCTAAGAATGGGGATGTCAATATTTCTTCCCAGATTCAGACGAGACCTCTTATCTATCCGTCTGAACTTCAGAAATTGAACAACAAGTTTGACACAGGCAATGCGATCATTGTCACGTTTGGAAATCCACCGTTAAAGACGAAGTTTACACCGAGCTATAAGTGCCCGCTTTATAAATTTTCAACGCTGGATATGTCCGATGTCAAAGAGCAGGGATTCTTTGGAGATGATATCTTCTATGATTTGGAGGAGCGGAATTACCGTATGATGGAAGAGGCAGAAGCGGAGGCGGCAGCGAGTGGAACGGAGCTTACATTGGCAGATGGCTCGGAAGGAGTCGACAAGAATGAAACGAATGAAACGAGTGAAGTATAAGATAGTGGAGGCCGGTATGCTGGCGGCAGTTCTTGCTGCACTGACACCGGCTGTTACTCTGGCGTCCGAAAACGGGTACCGGGGACTTCTACGGGCAGTCCGGACAGTCCGGACAAGTTCATCCGGGCAGTCAGATGGTCCGAATGTCTCTGATCTGATGATTGAAGACAATAAAGAGGCAAAAGGCCCCAGCGTGCAGGTTTTACCGCTTTCTGAAAATCAGTATGCAGATTACGGGGTTTATGCGGAATCTATGGGCGGTTATGCTTCCTTTTATGCAACCATTGGTAATAATGGGATCACTGACCAGCCGGTTAAGGTGGATTTCCCCAAAAACTTAACCTATACGCTGGAAAAAGACGGTGCACCGATGGACTATGTTAACACGCAGGAACTTTCAGAGATGGGGACGTACCAGTTCCAGATTCAGCTGATTGCCAACCCAGACCGACCGCTTTCGGAACAGACGATCTACCAGAGCAGTTTTATATTTCGAATCCAGCCTAAAATTGCGGGGGAGGAAAATGAAAAGAGCGGCTCAGAGGAATCAGGTTCGAATCTTACCTGGAGTTCTTCAGAGGGATGGAGTGCTTTGTTTGGAGGAACGGGGGACAGCACAGCGCCTTCTGCGGATAGTTTAAGCGGAGCGGCTGATTCTGTAGCCGATGTGCTATCAGACAGTTTGAATGGGGAAGAAGATAACCTGAGTAAAGCGGCGAATGGGATATTGGATGGAGTCCCTGATGAGCTTGGAAGCATTCTGGATGATTTAAATGGCAAAGAGGATGAAGCGGAAGAAGAGAGTGGGACGGCTGATACGGAAGCTTTAGCACTTGATTTGAGTGAAGAAGCAAAAAAGGCAGCCGTCTTGGGGGAGAAACTGCAAATTTCGGTTCCAAATGGTATGCTTGTCAATGGCTCTGTGACGATGGATGCACAGCAGTTGGCACAGGAGGCAGCTCATATTACATTGTTGAGGGATGGAACTGAATACAGCATTCCTGCGGATGGAGCATTTGATGAAGAAGGAAAATATACACTTCTTTATATAGGAAATGGTGCGGACAAGCCGGTTACATATAGTTTCTGGATTTTGCCGGATGCGATGCCGGATGCACTCATTTATACGGTGCCGCAGGAAACGTCCCTGACAGAAGTCATAAAAGATGAAAAGGCAGTGCCAGTATCGCAGTTTCAGGATGCATTTGGCACGGAACGTCTGGAACTGTCAGAAGAAGGAGATTACAGCCTTCTGATGCAGGATACATCGGGCAAAACGTACACGGTTTCGTTTTCGATTGATCGCACGCCGCCGGAGGTATCAGTGGAGAAGGGCAATGGAACAGCAATGGTCTATTATGATTCCGATGATGTCTCTAGGCTGGTATTAAAAAATGGAGAGGATGAGCAGGTTTATACCAGCTTGGAAAAGATTGACCGTCCGGGAAGTTATACGCTAGAAGCATATGATAGGGCGGGAAATAAGACCAGCCTTTCGTTTAAAATCAGCCGAAACATGAATCTGGCGGGAGTGGCAGCCGTCGTTCTTTTGATTGCACTGATCGGAGCAAGTGTTTTATTTGTGCGCCGCGTAAAGGGAAACCTGAATGTAAAATAAGTGTTTTCAATTCGGAGAAAAAGGAGGAGAATTATGTTAATACAAAATGTAGCGAATATGGCATACAATCTACCAATTCTCCTGGCAACGGATCAGGAACGGGCAGAAGCAATCATCAAAGGACTAGAAAACAGCTCTTCCGTTACGGCGATTGGGGATGGCCTAAGCAGCAGTGGGTGGAACCTGTTTTATTATATATGGGATTACATTGTTGAAAAAATCTGTGAATTATTTCTGTTTATTTTTACTGGTGTATTAAAGGATGTAGAGAGAATTCAGGATGTATTTCAGATTTATACCGGTATGAATCCAATTGTAGATACGGCGAGCGGAAAACAATATTCACTCCTTACATGGTTGATGAGCCAGGGAATGATGAGCCGTGCGGTTGTCTACATTACGATTATGGCGGGAGTACTGGCATTTTTCTTCGCGATCGTTTCAACTGCACGTTCAATCACGGAGTCGGCACTTGGCGACAATCGTTATCCGCTCAGTAAAGTCCTTGGGTCTTCCATGCGATGTATGGCTTCATTTGCAGTGGTGCCATTTTTTTGCCTGTTTTTGTCGGAACTGGCAACTGCCATTCTGCGGCAGCTTTTGATGTCATTTCTTTACGCGAATGGAACTACTGCGGAAACCCGCGGCTCGGATCTTATTTTTCTGGCAGCTGTCCGGGGCGCGGAAAAGCAGAGCAACTCGATTGCGGTCTTTTCGCAGTATCCAGGGGCTTATCAGGAAACAGAACTGGTAAAAAAAGCGTTTGATATTACACAGATACACTGGATCATAGGGTTGTTCTGCTCTCTGGCACTTATGTTGATTCTGGCGCTGGGCATACTGATGTTTATCCGGCGCGTGTTTGAGATTCTGGCGCTGTATATGACCGCCCCGCTCTTTGCGGCGACGATTCCGCTGGATGAGGGAAAAAAGTTTGCATCTTGGCGGAATATGTTTATTGGACGTTTTTTCGCTGGTTATGGTATGGTTGTATCGATGCAGTTTTATCTGATTTTCATGCCGGAACTGGTATCGGGAACCGATCTGCAGCTTTCACGGAATGTGGTGCAGAATGGCCTTATGTCTGTGTTAATGATTGTTGCGGGTGCCTGGGCGGTATATAAGGGACAGCATTTAATTGACCAGATTCTCTGCCCGGATCATGCGGCGCAGGAATCCATGAATCTGATAGGAATGGGATTGTCCTATATGCTTGGCGATCTGATGAAACCGAAAAAGGATGAAAATGCGGGCGGTGCAGGCGGCATGGCGGGCCAGGGAGGCCAGATGGGGCCGATGGGTCCGATGGGTCCGGGCGGCGGCTATGGCGGACAGCGGTTTGGCGGATAATAGGGAGGCGGACAGAAGATGGACTTTGTATATTTAAAATGGTATGACTTCCTTTATGACATCGTATATGGCTGGTTTATTGAGCCGGTCTGGAATCTGATTAAGAAAGCTTTTTTATGGCTGATGGAGCTTTTTAATGAATGGGTTTTGCAGCCTCTGATTGAAAAAGTATTAAAACCGCTGTGGATTCAGATCATTGACACGATTGCCTACTATATATGTAAATTAATATACTGGATTATGGCACAGCTGTTTCGTCTGGTCGATGCCGTGGAAGAGATGTTTAATGTATTCAGCGGTACAGGACTGGTAACCTATAAGGGCGAGGAGATGCCTCTCCTTTCTGCGTTTATGTCATTTGATCCGATTAAAAAAGTATTCTGGTATATCAATTTTATGGCATTTATGCTGACGTTCTTGTTTGCGGTCTATGCGGTTGTGAAATCGACACTGGATTTTGATTTTGAGAACCGCAGACCGGTCTCCAGAGTAATTAACAGCCTGATTAAGAGCCTGATTTCTCTCTGGACGATTCAGTTTTTTGTCTATTTTATGCTGGAACTGGCTTCCGTGATCCTAACCGGATTAAATACAGCTGTTCAGAGAGCGATGGGGGGAGCTGGCGAAACCTCAATGGGGCGCACGTTGTTTGTTATTTCATCAATGAATGCGGCGAAAGAAACGGCGCTGAATATGAATGGATCACGGGCAGTGGAGGTGGGACCGCTTGATCCGGTCCGCAAAGCGTTCTATCAAACGACTGGTGGGAACAGCTATACCGATCTCAGTGCAGTAGATGCTAAATTTAACTTTGCTAAATTTGATTTCTTGATCGGTTTTGCGATGGCGGTGTTTGTCCTGTTTATTATGTTGATCTGCATGGTGATTTTTATTCAGCGTATTTTTGATCTGATGCTTTTGTATGTGGTATCACCGCTGTTTGTATCGACGATCCCGCTGGACGATGGAGAGAAATTCTCAAAATGGAGAGAACTTTTTATTGGAAAGTGTTTTACCGGCTATGGCATGGTAATCAATATGCGGCTGTATCTGATGGTCGCTCCGCTCGTGATGGGAAGCAGTGTCAGCTTCTCCACGAGCCCGGAGACGAATTTTCTGGCAAAAGCGCTGTTTCTGGCCGGAGGTGTCTGGGCGGTTTATAAGTCCGGAAATATGATCACTGGAATCATCAGCCAGGAGGCTGGTATGACGGAGCGCGAGACAGCCGTAACGGCTCTGAGCGGCTATATGGGCGCGTACAACCTGATGTCTAAATATGGCGGCGAGGCAGTGGGCGGTGTGATGGGCAAGGCATCGGATATGGTAACCAGCCAGGCCAACCGTGCCGGAAACTTTTTTGCCGGAAGTATCATGAAAAGCCTGGGCGGCTATGGACAGGATTGCATCCCGGGAGTGGGCGGCGCTCCTGGCATTGGTTATGGAGGCGGTTATGGCGGCTATGGCGGTTATGGAAGCCAGGGATTTGGCGGCTATGGAGCTGGCAATAATGTCGGATTCGGAAAACTGCTCTCTCTGGGAGTCACGGCGGGCATGCTCAGTCTGCGCGGCCGCCGGGGGGAAAATGAAGGAGGACCGAAGAAAAACGGCGGCATGGGTTCCCTGGGAGGTATGCCGGGTATGAATCCGGATATGTGAAAAACATCGAATGCCTGGACCGGGGATAAACGGCCGCCGGTCATGAATGGTGCAGGACCGTGAAAAACGCCGGGTGGCGGACAGGCACCTCAAAGCAAAGAACCGGTTGAGATCGAGATGACAACGTTCCCACTGGAGGAAGAAATGGAAAAATCTTCCCAGTATTCGGAAGATTCCGCAGGTGCAGGTTCGGGAGTAGAAATCGAGATGACGACGTTTCCATCCGAAGAAGAAACAGGTTCGTCTGCTTACTCGGAGTCATCTCCGGGAGCGGGAGCTGGTGTTGAGATTGAGATGACAACGTTCCCGTCTGAGGAAGAAGCTGGTTCATCTGCTTATTCAGAGCCTTCTTCGGAGAATGGTTCATCTGCTTATCCGGGAGCCTCTCCGGGAGCGGGAGCTGGTGTTGAGATCGAGATGACAACATTCTCATCGGGAGAGTCATCATCGGAAAGAAAAACTGCGAAAGAGGCTGGTCCGGGCGCAAATCCTGTGAACGGAACCGGACCGCTGGTAAAAGAAGACAGAAATGGTACGCAGTTTGGCAAAAAGTAAGAAAATCTGGGAGAATGAGACATGAGAATCATACCAAAACAGACACGTGTCAAGATGGAGTTTTTTAAAGGAATTGAGCTGGTTGATATTCTGATCATTGCAGTGGGGGGCGGGCTCGCGTTTGCCTTCCTGCTTTCCGGAATTCCTTTTCATGTGATGCTGTTTTCAATCTGCATGATCATCACGGCTGGATTGGTTATTCCGGTAGATGATGAAAAAGCATATTTAAGCCTTTTCTATCTGCTTACTTATCTGGCACGTCCGAAACGCTTTGCAAATCCGGACAGTGCACCTGCCGGAACCGATGTGCTGGAAGAAGGAAAAAAAGGCCGGACGGCAAAGAAAAAGAAAGCAAAAACATCCCCGGATGTGAGAAAGATTACCCCGTTTACCGGAATCAACGGAAATTATATCGAATACGGTGGGTCTTATTTTGCTTCGGTGCTTCAGATATCATCGCTGGAATTTCGTTTTTATTCGGAAGAACGTCA
>JBNMLY010000086.1:0-9716 GCA_050875065.1 Otoolea sp.
CACGGAGGACCTGATAAAAGGAACAGAATACGAGAACGTCAGCATCATTCCGGCGAATGGCTTCTTGATGCAGACAAACGCGAACCTTTTAAAGGATGAGCAGGATAACCAGATTCTCCGCTTCAGGATGGCGATCGATGATGTCCGCGATCAATACGATTATTGCATCGTGGATTGTGGCTTGCTGATGGATATGACAGCGATCAATGTCCTTGTAACTGCGGATCTCGTAGTTCTCCCGGTTAAGGTTGGGGGGTTTGAGATTGAGGCGATCACAAACATGCAGGAACAGCTGGACGACCTCCGGGCATTTAACCCGGACGTCCGGATGAAACTGCTCATGACGATGCGCCAGAAGAACGGGACGAGCTGCCAGGTGGAGGAATGGCTGAAACAGTCGTCAGGTCAGGAATGCTTCCAGACGGCCGTCAGACGCTCGATCATCGCCGAGAAGGCCACGATGGAGTGCGTACCGTTGCCGAAGTTTGCCAAGAATGGAATTGTAACCAAAGATTACAGAGCCGTAGTGGATGAGCTGTTAAAGGATGTGGAGGGGTAGCGGTTGCCTCTCCCGAAATGTGGATAATGTGGAAAAATACGGGGATAAAGGATAAGGAGGAGAAGCAATGGCAGCAGGTTGGAGCGTCTTGGATGCGCTCAATAAAAATAGCAGGGCGGCGGCCGAAAATACGCCGAAAGCGAGGTTCCGCACGCGTGACATCAGCGTCGCGAAACTCTACAGCAACGATAAAAACTTTTACTCAATGCAGGATATAGAGGAGCTGGCAGACCTCATCCTCGCGGTGGGGCTGATTGAGAATGTCGCGGTTACATATGCCCCGTGCGAGCGGGGAGAATATCGCATCATCTCCGGCGAGAAGAGATACAGGGCGCTCAAACGTCTGATCGAAAACGGTCATGCAGAATTTGAAATCGTAACGTGTCAGATTCTGACACCGGCGGAAGAATGTGAGGAGATGGTGCAGCTCATCATCGCCAACTCCTACCGTACAAAGACGGTAGGCGATCAGCTGGAGGAGGCGAAGCGGCTCAAGGAGTCCTTGCAATACATGAGAGACCACGACCTGACATTGCAGGGAGCCAAGCTGTCCGGTACAAAGCTCCGGGACGTAGTGGCGGGCATCATGCGGCTGTCAGCAACCAAGATCGCGCAGATTGACGGTATCAATGCAAATCTGATCCCGGAATTTGTGGAGCAGTTAAAGGACGGCAAATTGACGTTCTCGGCAGCCTATGAGCTCTCCGGGATGCCAAGGGAAGAGCAGGAGGAGCTACTGGCAGCGCATGAGGGCGGAGACGCGCCTACCTGGAAAGAAGTCAAGGATGCCAAGAAGCAGGAGCAGGAACAAGAGCCGGATCCGGACAATCTGCCAGGACAGATGGAATTTCCGCGAGATTTTGAGGGAGGCGCTGCGGATGAGGCGGAAAATGAGGATGCAGCTGAAAACGGTCAGGTGTCAGACTCTGACACCCAGGTAAACCAGCCGGAGCAGTCGAGACAGCCAGAGCCAGGGCGGGAGGATGATGCGACATGGCAGCAGGCGCACCCGGACAGCATCGTGTCTCTGTGTTACTACTGCAAGAGATACGCAGACTGTAACGTCAAGACAAGCACCTGTGAGAGTTGCGATCGGTACGTCAACAAGGCAGAGGCGGAGAAAACGCCGGAGCAGCGATATGATGAGGAGCAGGCAGTCATCGACCGGAAGACTGCCAGAAAATTACAGGAGATGGAGCAGGAGGAGAAGCTGAGCAAGCTCCCGTCAGAAACGGAAGAACCGGTAAACGTCAGCCTGTCTGCGACAGAGTACACGGATATCATCGCAGGGAGAAAGAAATATTTGATTTTAAAGAACGCCAAGATAAAGCATGGAATGGTTGTGACAGCGATCGAGATGAGTCAGGGAAAGCAGACAGGGAGAACGATGGAGCTTGCGATCGTCGGTATGGACGATGCCAGCACATCCTCGGCGCTGGTGGATGGTTATTGCGTCGCGGGAATACAAAGGATTTAAACAAAAGGCAACTGAGGGAGGGGAAAGAAATGATTTTTAAAAATTCGCCGTTTGAGATTCTGGATAAGGCTTTTAAGAGCCTTTATCCGGACAAAGAATATATAGCTTTTATGGGAGAGCATCTGGAGGATGAAGAAGGAAAACCGGTATTTGGATATACAGAGTATCTTGATGGAGAAAAGCCAGTAATTACAATCGACGCAGGTTTGACCATCAAAGATGCGACGGAAATATTTGCACATGAGCTGGCGCACGTGGCAGCAGGGATGGAAGCAGAGCACGGAGAGAAGTGGGAACGGGAATTTGACCGCATCCACAAGAAATACACGGAAATAGGCGAGGAAATGTTTAAAGGAGGAACGTGGGGAAATGAATAAAGTCATTTTAATGGGACGTTTAACAAGAGATCCGGAGGTTAGATATTCGCAGGGAGAGAGGTCAATGGCAATCGCAAGATATACGCTCGCGGTAGACCACAGAGGCAGCAAGGACGGCGGCGGGAAGACAGCGGACTTCATTCCGTGCATCGCGTTCGACAGAGCGGGAGAACTTGCAGAGAAGTATTTTTATAAGGGCATCAAGCTGGTAGTAACTGGCAGAATCCAAACGGGCAGCTACACGAACCGAGACGGTCAGAAAGTATATACAACGGAGGTAGTTGTAGAAGAACAGGAGTTTGCAGAGAGCAAGAATGCAGCGGCAGAAAGCGCAGGCATCGGCCAGGACTCGCAGGCATCGAGCGTGACCGCCGACGGATTTATGAATATCCCGGATGGAGTAGAGGATGAAGGGCTGCCGTTTAATTGAGCAGAGAAGGGAGATGCGATAATGAGTTTGATGGGGATTGTGAATTGGCTGAAAAAGAAAATTATAGGAGAACGCAGAGGAGAACCGGTGGGGGATGCAATAGATGAGCGGAAAGTGAAGATTGATGCGGAAGCGCTGGGAGAGTCGCTGGTGGCAGCGATAGAGAAAGAAAAAGAAATGGGAGTTAATGCGAGAAGCCTCGGAGAAAGTATAAAAGCACTGGCTTGGTCGCGAGAACGCCTGAAACGGCTCGCATGGCGGAGAGCAGCGAACAACGATCGTCGGTTAAGGCATAAACCGATGGTTAGGGAACGGGCATATATTAAAGCCGAGAGAAATATCCGGAAAAGATGGAGAAAGCGGGAAAAAGTGAAATTATTGAAGGAGGGGAAACGGTGGAAATGACAAAGAAAAAACTGGAGAGCTATTGGAAACTGACGCGGGAGATTTGGATCCTGCGTCAAGAATTAAAAGAACTGAAAACATCAGAGGCAGGGGTGGGATCAAGTGTGGTGCTTGATTATCGGAGGGGGTACGCGCATCCGCAGGCAGTAGTCGGATTTGACAAAGAAAGGTATAACGAGGTAAAGAAACAGCTCGAAGAGAAGGAAGCACAGGCGAAAGAAATCGGGGAATGGGTTAATGCCATTAAAGATGCTGAAACCAGAGCTGTGTTTAAATACTATTACATTGATGGAATGAGTTGGCGGCAGGTGGCGAAGAAACTGGGGTACAGCGAAAATGCAGATTATCCGCGTTTGTATATAAGGGATAAATACCTGGAAAAGAAAGGAATAAAATAAATCACAAATATCGAACATATCGCGAGTATCGTTTTAAGATATAGTCAGAAGCATTATAAAGATTAATTAGGGCATCCGGTGGGATGCTCTTTTGTTATATCAAGGAGGAATGAATGCTAAAGTCTTGTAAATACTGCGGGAAAATCCATGATAGCAAATTTGACTGCGGAAAGAAACCGAAGCGTCGGAAGCGTGGGACAGAATCAGATAGATTCCATTCTACCAATAGATGAACCGAGACAGCCAGAGCTATCAAGGAGAGAGATCATTATCTCTGCCAGGCGTGTCTCCATAACCTGGACGGCGAGGGCGTGAGGTATACGACGGATGCGCTGGAGGTGCATCACATCGAGCCGATAGCCGAGGCGTGGGGCAGCAGGCTGGACTGGGACAACCTCATCACTCTATGCCGAGCACATCATGAGATGGCAGAGGACGGCAGGATAAGCCGTGAGGCATTAAGACGGGCAGTAGAGGGATAGGGGTACCCCCGGGGGTTCAGCTCGGTTCCGGGAAAAAATAACAAGACCGACGCCCAATCCTTTTACACAATTTTTTCCCACATCAGCTTTTAGCGAAAGGGGGTGGTACCATGCCGACGCCATCAAAACCGGCGAACGTGATCCAGTTGGAAAAAAAATCACACCGAACCAAACGCGAACTTGCAGAAAGAAGCCGGGCAGAAGCAGATCTTTTGACGGGGAAGATTTTGCAGGAAAGTGCAGAAGTCAGAGCAGTGCCGAGAGCACACAAAGAGTTTTTGCGAATAAAAAAACTCTTGAAAAGCATCGAAAAAGACGACGATTTGTATGGTGCTGCCATCAATCGATACTGCCTTTTACAGGCGGAATGTATTGATTTTGAAGAGAAGCGGGAACAGATGTATGAGCAAATGGAGCGCCTGGAAGAGTCTAGGGAGAAATTTGATGATGAAGATGATTTAAAAACCTATTTTTTTCTGCAAATGAATATGCAAAAGAATTTGATTGCCTTGGATAAACAGGCGCAGACAAAGATGAAGATGCTGCTGGACATTGAGAAAGAGAATGTCATGACGATTGCATCATCGCTCCGGAGCGTGCCAAAGAAAACGGAGAAGCGCCGGAATCCATTGCTGGAGGCTTTAGCGGATGGAGGTTAGAGAGGGGAAAGCGTACCAATATGCAAAGTGGTGCGTTGAGGAGAATGAGGGGAAAGTACCCGAATATGTCAAGAAACAGGCAAAAAGCTGGCTGCATATAGCGGATGGAGACGATCCGGATGCCTTTGTTGATGCAAAGGCACACGATAAAATTTGCCGTCTATTAAAGATAATCAACCATCCAGATTTACGGTGTCCTATCTATGACGGACTGGAAGATTATGCATGGTTACTAATAGTCGCAACGTTATGCACAAAAGCAAGAAATACGGATCAGGATATCCGGTTTTACACTACGGCATTGCTGGAAATTGCCAGAAAAAATTTCAAAACTTTTAACAGCGCGGTTATTTTTATCCTTTTGATGCTGACAGAACAGAATTTTTCCCGTTTTTTCTCCGTCGCTCCGGATTTGGCATTATCGTCAGAGCTTAAGAATGCGATCCGGAAGATTATCAAAGTCAGTCCGGCGCTGTATGACGATGTGGATCCGGCGTTTAAGATTTTGCGAAGCCAGATTATTTGCAATCTTAACGACAACGAGTACACCCCACTGGCCTACAGTCAGGATGGAATGGATGGAAAACTGGCAAATGCGTTTCTGGCGGATGAGGCGGGAGCGCTGGATGATTACCCGGTCGAGGCGATGAGATCGTCACAGATTACGCTGTTTAATAAGCTGGGAATTATCATAAGCACCCAATATCCGAATGATAATAACGTGCTGATTGATGAGATCGATATTGCAAAAAAGACGCTGGACGGACTCCTGGAGGACCGCCGGACATTTTCTCTGTTGTATGAGCCGGATACGGAGCTGCAGCAGGGAGATAAATGGATGAGTGATGACAGGGTAATTTATCAAAGCAACCCGGTGGCGGTGTCACATGATTATATTTTTGCGGAGATCAAGAAAAAAAGAGCGCTTGCCGTCATGTACGAAAACAAGCGGGAAAATTACTTCTGCAAGCATAACAACATTTTGTATAAAGGCCTAGGCGTGGAGGGGTTTATTGACATCCAGAAAGTTAAGTTGTGCCGCAGGGATTCGGATCCATCGTGGTGGCGAGGACGCAGAGTGTGGGTTGGCTTGGATCTATCCCAGACGGAGGACAACACAACGGCGGCTATGGTGGCGGAAGAGGATGGAATCATATATGGGCGAGTGATGGGATTTATTCCGGCGGACAAGGTAGAGGTTAAGAGCGCCAAAGAAAAGGTTGATTATAAGCGCCTGGAGGCAGCAGGCGAATGTATGGCGTGCGGCGATGAGGTTATAGATTACGCAGTGGTCGAGAATTATCTGCTGACCCTGGAAGAAACCTATGGTGTCGAGATACAGCAGGTTGGATATGACCGCTGGAATGCGCTCAGCACCGTGCAAAAACTTGAGGCAGCGGGAATGACTTGTGTAGAGATAAAGCAGCACAGTTCGGTGCTCCATATGCCGACCAAACTTTTAAAAGAGGCGGTTTTAGGTCAGACGTTTAGATATGACGCGAATCGGTTGCTGGAAATTAACTTCCAGAATGCCAGATGCACGGAGGACACGAACCTAAACAAGTACGTCAATAAAAAGAAATCATCTGGAAAAGTGGACATGGTTGTGGCGTTGATTAATGCCATCTATCTGCTACAGCAGGATATGTTATTTGGTGATGGCGGTCTGGTTGTGCAGGTCGTTTGATAAGGAGAGGAAAAAGATGCGTTTTTTTAAGATGCGGGCAGACCCAGAAACGAAGACAAATACAGAGACGCCAGAAGATGCGCTTCTGGTGGCAAGCCTGGCCGACGATATCATGACACGCGCGCAGGCTATGAATGTGCCGACGTTTGCGGCGTGTGTCAATAAGATAGCGGAGGCTATCTCGACAATCCCGATCAAGCTGTACAAGTTGGATAAGGATGGAAGGCTGGAAGAGGTAACAGACGATCGTCGTCCGGGACTTTTAAATGATAATACAGGGGACACATTGGACGGAGTGCAGTTTAAACGTGCAATGACCCGCGATTATTTACTCGGCAAAGGTGGATATGCCTATATCAATAAAAGCGGAAACAATGTGCAGTCAATTCATTACGTAAAAGAAAGCGAACTGTCGTTTATGTACAATTCGGATCCCATCTTTAAAGAATACGACATCATGGTGCAGGGCAGTACATATAAACCGTTTGAATTTTTAAAAATCTTAAGAAATACGGAAGATGGACGGGCTGGGAAAAGCATTGTTGAAGAAAACAGTGAAGTAATCAGCGTAGCCTATCATTCGCTCAAATACGAGAAAAACCTGGTAAAGACAGGTGGAAACAAGAAAGGGTTTATCAAGTCTCCACGGAAACTCGCCACAGAGGCGATCAATGCCTTGAAAAAGGCATGGAAACGTCTGTACCAGAACAATACAGAGAATGTGGTGGTGCTGAATGAGGGGCTAGAGTTTCAAGAGGCGAGCAATACATCCGTGGAGATGCAGTTGAATGAGAACAAAAAAACGAATGCGGATGAGATTTGCAAACTGTTTGGAATACCTCCGGCTATTGTAACCGGAAAGGCAACCGAACAGGATCGTGCTGATTTTGTCCAATTTTGTTTAAATCCGATCCTAAAGGAGTTTGAGTGTGCTCTTAACAGGGATCTGCTGCTGGAAAAAGAAAAAGGAAGCTGCTTTTTTGCCGCAGATACATCGGAGTTGACAAAAGGAGACATCGAAAAACGATTTAAGGCGTATGAGACCGCGAGCCGAAATGGATTTCTGCAGATCGATGAGATCCGGAGAAAAGAAAATTATCCGCCGCTCGGTCTGGATTTTGTCCGTCTTGGATTGCAGGATGTACTGTTTGACCCGAAAACACGGCAATTTTACACGCCGAACACAAATGAGACTGGAGGAATCGGAAATCCGATAAAGAAAGAAGGTGAAAAAGATGCGGATTGAATTAAGAGCAGATAGTGTCCTGATTGAGGGATATGTCAATGCGGTGGCACGTGACTCGCGCCCGATGAGGGACAAGGGAACCGGACAGAGGTTTGTGGAGCAGATTGTACCGGGAGTGTTCCGGCGTGCGCTGGAACGGAATGAGGTGGATCTGCTGCTGGATCATGATAGTAGCAGGAAACTGGGATCGACGCAGACCAATCTGGAACTGAGTGAGGATGCGATCGGGTTAAGAGCGAGAGCAGAGATCACAGATCCGGAAGTCATCCAGAAAGCCAGGGAAAAGAAGCTGAGAGGCTGGTCTTTTGGCTTTTATGAACGCGATGCCAGCGAAGAGGATCTCAGTAACGGCATGAAACGCCGCTACATCGAGGACATGGAGCTGGTTGAGGTATCTCTGGTAGATGAGCGCAAGGTGCCATGTTATGCAGGTACCAGCATTGAAACCAGAGCCGAGGGCAAGGAAGTTTTAACTGCCGAGACACTGGAAGTCCGGGCGGACTATGTCGAAACTAAAACAGAAGAAAAGCCGATTGATTATAGCAGCTATAAAAAAAGAATCGAAGATCTGAAAAAGGAGAAAGAGTAATGAGAAAGAAAGCAATCAGAAAGAAAAGAATGCAGTTACGTGCGGAGGAACTGAAAAGTTTACAGGAGCAGAGGGCAGATCTGATCGAGCAGATGGAGGGACTCAGCAAAACGGCCGAAACCGAAAAACGTGCGTTTTCCGACGAGGAGAATCAGCAGTTTGATGATCTGGAAAAGAAAGTCAAGGCACTGGGGGAAACGATCGAAAAAGTAGAGCGCGCCCGTGATCTGAAATTAAAGAATAAAGACGATAAGAAGCATGACGGCGCAGACAAGAAAGAACAGGAGGCAATGGAGGAAAGAGCTTTTGAAAGCTATATCCGAGGAGCCTGCAGCGATGGAAATGTACAGGTGAGAGCCGGAGAGCAGAATTTAACAATGAGTAACAACGGTGCGATCATCCCGACCAGCATCGCAAACCGCATTATTACCGAGGTGCGGGACATCTGCCCGATCTTTGCAAGAGCGACGATGTACCACGTGAACGGTACTCTTAAGGTGCCGGTATGGGGAAAAGCAAACACCAATCACGGCATCAATGTCAGCTATCAGGAAGAGTTTACAGATATTACGGCTGATTCCGGTAAATTTACCAGTATCGATCTGACTGGATACCTTGCTGGAGCACTGACGCTGATCGGAAAATCGGTAGCCAATAATGCACAGGTTGATGTGGTTAGCTTTGTAGTGACCGAGATGGCAAAAGAAATTGCATCATTTTTGGAAAAAGAACTGCTGACTGGTACAACCAAGGCGCAGGGGGCACTGTCAGCGACCAATGTTGTGACAACCGGATCGGCTACTGCCATCACGGCGGATGAGCTGATTAGCTTACAGGCGGCTGTAAAACAGGCATACCAGGCAAATGCCTGCTGGATCATGGCTCCGGCGACATTTACAGCACTCCGCAAATTAAAAGATGGCAATAACAGATATCTTCTGCAGGATGACATTACAGGAGAGTTCCCGTATCGCTTGCTCGGAAAGCCGGTATTTGTATCGGACAATATGCCGGAAGTGGCAGCAGAAGCTAAGACAGTCCTTTATGGAGATTTAAGTGGTCTGTCTGTCAACATGAGAGAGAATATTCAGATCCAGGTATTACAGGAAAAATATGCGACCCAGCACGCGGTCGGTGTAGTAGCTTGGTTTGAGTTTGACTCTAAGGTTACTGATAACCAGAAACTGGCAGTCCTGAAACAGAAGGCTGCATAGGAGGAATTTAGATGAAAGTCAGCGAGCTCACAGTAGAGGACATTGCCAATTATTTGCATATCATGTCGGAGGATTTGGACGACGACGATAAGAAAGAATTAGGAATCTATCTGGAAGCGGCTAAGGAATACGCAAAATCTTACACCGGTTTGTCGGCGGAAGAGATTGACGAGCATCCAGATATAGTCCCTGC
>JBNMLY010000087.1:0-9710 GCA_050875065.1 Otoolea sp.
GATCAGGAGGGAACCGAGGCGGGCGTGCCGGGACGGACGATCGCTGGCATGGGACTTCTGCCGCTGCAGACGCAGTTTCAGGAAGAAAAGACCCGGACGCAGGTTAAGGGACGTTTCGGAACGGTCAGTGGTATTTTTTCCGGGCTTTCGGGGATGGAGGCGGAAGGATATGAGATCCATACGGGGGAGACATCTTCCGTCGGCGGTTATATTGTTAAAAGTGTGATTGAGGAACAGGACGTTTTAAAAGAACAAGAAGCAGAAAATACCTGTGTCCAGAAAATCAGCCCGGACGGTCCAAAAAACGGCGGAGAATTGGAATGTACGGAAGAGACCGGCGAGCATATATTATTGAAACTCCGGGAAGAGCAGGCGGGAAGCCACACCAAAAAACAGGACGGCTACTGCCAGGGCAACCTCTACGGCACTTACGTCCACGGCGTTTTTGACAAGGCAGAGGTGGCGGAAACCATCGTCCGCGCGCTGATGAAGGAAAAAGGAATGGAGCCGGAAGTGGGCGGGTTTTCGTTTGATTATGAGAAATACCGGGAAGAACAGTATGATCGGCTGGCGGATATGATGCGGAAGCACTTGGATATGGAAGCGATCTACCGGATTCTGGAAGAGGGAGTATAGACGTATGGATGAGAAAATGAAAGAACTCAGTCAGGTATTGCCATCGGAGATCGAGGCAAGAAGTTTTGAGATTATCACGGAGGAGCTGGGCGATCGGACATTTCCAGAGAAGGAAGCGCCGATTGTCAAGCGCGTGATTCATACGACAGCGGATTTTGAGTATGCCGATTCATTGGTGTTTTCGCCGGGCGCAGTTGAGAAGGCGCTGGAGGCCCTGAGACAGGGGGCGTGTATCGTGACGGACACTAATATGGGAAAATCGGGGATCAACAAGCGGGCGCTTGCATCTCTCGGCGGCGAGGTGTACTGTTTTATGGCGGATGAGGATGTCGCTAAGAAAGCAGCCGAGTCCGGGACCACCCGTGCCGTTGCCAGCATGGACAAGGCGGCGGAACTGGAAAAGGACTGTATTTTTGCTGTTGGAAATGCCCCGACGGCACTGGTGCGGCTGTATGAGCTTGTCAAAGAGGAAAAAATCCATCCGAAACTTATCATCGGCGTGCCGGTCGGATTTGTCAATGTCGTGCCGTCCAAGGAGTTGATCATATCCCTGCCGGATACGCCTTACATTGTGGCGAGAGGCAGAAAAGGCGGCAGCAATGTAGCTGCCGCGATCTGCAATGCATTGATTTATCAACTGACGCGTAAATAACAAGGATGGTGTAAAGTCTGCGGTATTAAAATGTACATGGATGCATCCTGCAAAAAATATGGCAGATATGGACGGATGTTTATCAGCAGCCAAAGCCACCGCCGCCACAGCAGCAGCACAGGAGCAGGATCCAGATCAGGCAGTCACAGTTGTTGCCGCCGCAACCGCAGTTGCGGTCAAAACATCCGCCGCCGCAACCGCCGCAGCACAGCAGAATCAGGATCAGGAAGAGGCAGTTGTTGTTGCCGAAGCCGCTGCAACCGCCGCATCCGCAATTACAGCCGCAGCTTCCTCCGTTGTTATCGCATCCGCAACCGCAGTTAGTAGCCGCTAAATCACTCATGGTTATATCCTCCGAGATTTTCTATACACTTCATCATATGAACGGCGGCTTGCCACAGTTTCCATAATTTGAGAGAATGTGGACGGAAATATAACCAGAAGGATAAGAGACAATCTTTTTTAGGAAAATTTTTTTAAGAAAAAAACGGAAGAAAGCGAGGAGACAAGTTGGAACCATTATATTATCAGGCACAGTATGTAAAAGAATTTGATGCAGAGGTAACAGTATGCCGACCGGGAAAGCACGGGTTTGAGGTAGAACTTTCACAGACCGGTTTTTACCCGGAGGGAGGCGGCCAGCCTTCCGACACAGGCTGGATTGGGGCGGTTCGCGTGACGCACGTAGAAGAAAAAAATGGCGTGGTTCTCCATGAGACGGACGCGCCATTGGAGCCGGGAAGCCGGGTACATGCGGTTCTTGACTGGCCGCAGCGTTTCTCCAATATGCAGCAGCATACGGGGGAACATATCGTGTCTGGTTTGATCCATGCGGCATATGGTTACGATAATGTTGGCTTCCATATGGGGCAGGACGAGGTAACCGTGGATCTGAATGGGCGCCTTGACTGGGAACAGTTAAAGGAGATTGAGCGAAAAGCCAATCAGGTAGTCTGGGAAAACCGTCCGGTTCTGGTAAGTTATCCGGGGGCAGAAGAATTAAAACAATTAGATTATCGGAGTAAAAAAGAATTGACGGGACAGGTGCGGATCGTAGAGATACCGGGCGCGGACACCTGCGCCTGCTGTGGAACCCATGTGAACTGGACGGGGGAGATTGGGATCATTAAAATTCTTTCCCTGATGAATTATAAAGGGGGCGTTCGTTTTTCCATGCTCTGCGGGGATCGGGCGTTGGAAAATTTTGAGGCAAAAACAGAGCAGATTCAGTCTATTTCCGCTATGCTATCGGCGAAGCCGGATAAGGTAGCGGAAGCGGTCAGCCATCTGAAAGAAGAAAATGGTCGGAAAGAGGGGGAAATCAATCGTCTCTGGCAGCGGATTCTTTCCATGCAGGCATCTTCTTATCCACAGGGGCAAAAGAGCCTGACGGTGTTTATAGAAGGAATGACGCCTGTTCTGGTGCGCCAGTTTGCAAATCGTCTGTTGGAAGAAGAAAAAGCGGAGACAGTGCTGGTATGCACCGGGGATGATACATCTGGATATAGCTACACGGCTGGAAGCCGCAGCCTGGATATGCGTGCTTTTGGAAAAGAATTGAATAGCCGCCTGCAAGGGCGCGGTGGCGGAAGTGTACAGATGGTACAGGGAACCTTGCAGGCGGCACAAAAAGAGATTGAAATGGTCTTTACAGAAATGACCGGCAGGGAAGAAAAATAAAATTGGAAAAGCATATTTTCTTCCTAGACACAGTGCTTATTCACCCTGATACATAAACTTGATCAGGCGATCCAGATCTTCTTTTTCGTAGGCAACTAGTTCGAGTTCCCGGATATAGCCGTTGGAAAACATATTCGCCATTGAAAGGTACTGGGTCAGTTTGGATTTGAGGTTAATGCGGTCCCCCTCTGGGGAAACCAGCTCAACGGTTCCCTTGCAGGAATCAATTACTTTAAAAAATGTATCAATATCGGAAATGTTCTGAATTTTCATAGTTGCGTCCTCCTTTACTGGAATGGCACACGCTCGGGTGTGCAGTTTTATATCGTCAACTTTTTAACAATAATAATTATAGCAGAGAAGGATCACGGGCGCAATGCTCATTATTTCCAAAAAAATCCATAAAAAAATATCCCTGCATATCAAAAATGCAGGGATGTTCGATCAAACATTGTCTATTAATTGTCAAAATCAATATGAAACGTGTCATTTTTTGTTGTAATATGGACATAGGATAAATTGAAGGAGTCCTCCAGGATATCTACCTTGTATTCGAATACAGTGTCCTCGTCTTTTTTAGAGAGGAAAAGATACGTCCCATTTTCTTTCTCCTCCATCTGATCGCAGATATCGTTGTAGATATCTTCACCATCGACCGTTCCCGGATAACCGGCGTTCTTAATTTTATCTTCGATTGCTCTGTAAAATTCTTCCATGCTTGAAAACTCCTTTATAGATTGATTGGTAAATTCCCCGCCGTGGCGCAGGGAACGTAAAAACGGTGCAGTACCAGTTTAGTATACAGAATTGTATGGATTCTGGCAAGAAAAAACGTAGTTTCAGCGCTTGATTTATGCTTCACTGCCCTTTATAATAGTACGAAAATAAGAAGCGGTGGGAGAAATATAGTATGTCTTATTTTCCGATGTTTATTGAAATGTCCGGGCGGCGGATCCTGGTGGTCGGTGGCGGAACGGTGGCTACCCGGCGGATTGGGGTTTTGCTGCGTTTTGGGGCATCTGTGACCGTGGTGGCGCAAGAGGTGTCGGACGAGGTGCGTAAATGGTCGAATTGTCACAAATTGGATGTTTTGTATGGAACGTATGAAACGCACAGAGAGGCACTTTGGGGGGAGAAGCAGCCCCCCTTTTTTATGGTTTTAGCGGCAACCGGGCAGGAAACGGTAGACTCTCTGGTGCAGGCGGATGCGGTCCGCATGCATGCTTGGTTTAATATGGCATCTGATAAGCGGGAGTCCGATTTTTATTTTCCGGCAGTTGCGGAGAGCGGGCCGTTGATAGCCGGACTGATATCGGGAGGGACGGATCCGGCGCTGACGCGGAGGGCGGCGGGAAAAATACGCGAAGCGCTGCGTGAGATAGAAATAGAGAATGCAGGAAAAAAGAACGATTGGTCAGCAAAATGACAGTGAAAAAAGAAAATCTTAAAACGATAGAAGAAATAGGGAAGGAGAGCAGTTTTGAAATCAGGCGATCAGGTATATGCTCAGAAGTTATTTTCAGGAAAGGAAAAACGGGTCATCCGGGTGGGGAGCCGTGACAGCGCTTTGGCAGTGGTTCAGAGCAAAATAGCGATCGAGGCGCTGAAAAAAGTTTGTCCGGAAGTAGAATTTGAATTAATTACAATGAAAACGACAGGGGATAAAATTTTGGATCGGCCGCTGGAGGCAGTCGGCGGACGGGGGCTTTTTGTGAAAGAACTGGATCAGGCGCTTTATGAGGGGAGGTGCGATCTGACAGTACATTCCTTAAAAGATATGCCGCTATCTCCGCCAGAGGAGCTTCCGGTTCTGGCACTTTTAGACCGTGAAGATTGCAGGGATGTGCTGGTATTGCGGAATGGATTGTCACAGCTTCCAGAACGGGCGGTAATCGGAACATCCAGCCAGCGCCGGATTCTGCAAGGAAAGCGCTTATTTCCAGGGGCTATATTTAAAGGAGTCCGCGGAAATCTGAATACGCGTCTGCGGAAACTGGATGCAGGAGAATACGACGCCCTGATTTTGGCAGCGGCCGGTCTGATTCGATTGGGATTCGAAGAGAGGATCAGCCGTTTCTTTTCAGTGGAGGAAATGATTCCGTCGGCGGGGCAGGGAATTTTGGCAATTCAGGGACGGCGGGACGAGTCACTTTCGTTTGTCCGGAAGATTCATTCCAAACAGGCAGCGGCGTTGACACGGGCGGAACAGGCGTTTGTCGCTGCATTGGGAGGGGGATGTTCATCCCCGACGGCCGCCTCTGCGGTGCTGGAAGATGGGAAAATCCGGTTAAGGGGGCTGTACTATAAGGAAGAAACCGACGAAATTTTTATTGGTTCGACAGAAGGAACGCCTGAAGAAGGAGAATATCTGGGGCGGGCGCTTGCCTTAAAACTGGAATGGACGTATTCGAGCAGACCAGGGAAACGGGAAAATATGGGAGAAACGACAAGGTCTCGGGATGTGCGGCAGATACCACCGTTAGGAAAGGTTTATTTGGTCGGCTCTGGACCAGGAGACGCCGGTCTGATGACGCTGCGGGGGCGGAAGCTTTTGGAGCAGGCAGATGCTGTTATCTACGATGCCCTGGCGGGAGATGCCGTCCTCGGCTGGATTCCGGAGGGCGCGCGCAAGGTAGATGTCGGGAAGCGGAGCGGACATCACTCGAAAAAGCAGGAAGAAATCCTGGAGATTCTTTTAGAAGAGGCGAAAAAGGGTGGAACGATTGTACGTTTAAAGGGCGGAGATCCGTTCGTATTTGGACGTGGAGGAGAAGAAGCCGAATTTCTCCGGGCACATCAGATTCCGTTCGAAGTAGTTCCTGGGATCAGCTCCAGCCTTGCCGTCCCCGCTTATTTTGGTATTCCGGTCACGCACCGGGGGCTGGCCGGTTCTTTCCACGTCATTACTGGACATCGAATGGAGGGAATGCCGGATCTTGATTTTGAAGCCCTGGCGCGGGTCGGGGGAACATTGATTTTCCTGATGGGTGTCGGCAATGCTGCACGGATTTGTGAGGGGTTAATGAAAGCTGGAATGTCGCCGGAAACACCGGCTGCATTTTTGATGGATGGAACGCTATCTTCCCAGCGAAAGATTCAGGCAACTTTGCAGACACTTCCGGAGGAAGGCGTCAAACAGGGCGTAAAGGCGCCGGCAATTCTTCTGATCGGAGAAGTCTGCCGGATGAGCGAAAACTGTGCCTGGAGCGAACAAAAACCTCTGTCTGGAAAACGGATTGTGATTACCCGTCCAAGGGAGAGAAGCCCAAAGCTGGCGGAGAGGCTTCGGCTGGCCGGTGCGGAGGTGTTGGAATTTCCGACGATTGCCTTAGTGCCACGTCTTCCTCTGACCTCCATCCATACACTGGAGACGTATAGCTGGCTGGTTTTGACGAGTCCGGCGGGAGCTGAATATTGCTTCCAGGCGTTGAGAGAGGGGAAAATCGATCTGCGTAGACTGGCAGGAATTCGTATTGCCGTCATCGGCGAGGGAACGGCTTCGGTTTGTCGGGCGCATGGCATAGAGCCAGATTATATACCGGAGCGCTTTTATGCGGAAGATTTGGGAAAAGGGCTGGCGAAACGGGTAGATCCATCGGAAAAGGTTCTGATTCTTCGGGCAGCAGGAGGATCACGGGCATTGACGGATGCACTTACAGCGGCTGGGATTTCGTATACGGATGAAGCGCTTTACGATACGGTGACACCGGAAGGATCGCCGCTCTCTGCGCGGATTCGTGAACTTCTCGGGAGGGGCGAAATTGATGCGATTACGTTTACCAGTGGCTCAACCGTTCGAGGATTCTTGGAAATTTTGCGCCCGGAACCAGAGGAATTGACCCATTTTATTGCAGTATGTATCGGGGAAAAGACGGAGGAGATAGCCAAAAAGGCGGGAATGCACACAGTTCTGGCGGATTCTGTTTCAGAAGCGGGATTAGAGCAGGCAATGTATCATTTGTAAAAATAGGGGAAAGACGGTTGTGTCTTCCCCTGTATTCTGAATGAAAGTGTTTTAATGTACGCTCGGAGTCTGTCCTGTACGAGCTTTTGCGGAGTCTCTTTCGCCAGTTGCACTCGAATTTCATCAATAATACGCCCCAGAGATTTGGGACAGCGGACAGAAATCAGTTCACAAAATCAAGCATAGAGAGATTCTGAGCGTACATTTAGCTAAACGGAAGATTTTCCCGTTGAAGCCGTGCTTGTATCGGATCTAACAGCAGGGCAGAAACTCGCAGGCCGCCGTAACCGCATCCTAGGTGGATATCCGGCTTATTGGCACCATGGAAATCAGAGCCACCGGTCGCGAGCAGCCCCAGACGGGTGGCGATTTCGCGGAGGTGCAGGCTGTCGGCCTGAGAGTGGGAGGAGTAGTAAACTTCAACGCCCATAAGACCGGCTTCTTTTAACTGTGTAAGAAGATGCTCTGTTTTTTTCCATCCCAGTTTATATTGGAGTGGGTGGGCGAGAGCCGGAAAACCATGCGCCGTTCGAATCAGCCGAATGACCTCTTCTGGGGGAATCATCTGTTTGGGACGGTAATATTTTTTTCCATCCCCCAGGTATTTGTCGAATGCCTGGCTGACGGAAGTGACACAGCCTTTTTCATAGAGAGCGCGTGCAAAGTGGGCGCGTGTAATAACGGTATTGGCATGGTTGCCTGTCAGATCCTCATATGTAATCGGAAAACCGTCAGCTTGGAACTGGGCGAGAAGTTCCTGATTGCGCCGCTCCCGGGTTGCCCGGATTTTTTGCAGGGCGTCTGTCAGCTCATCACAGTCGGGGTTCAGGTAAAGACCAAGGATATGGATTTCTTTGCCCTCATAGGGACTGGAAAATTCGGCTCCCGGAATGACGCTGAGGGAAGTGCCTGCTGCCGCCTGTACAGCCTCTGAAACTCCGTCTATGGTATCATGATCCGTCAGGGCGTAAGCGGTCAGGCCGCTTTGGAGCGCGAGGGCAGTTACTTCAGCGGGCGTTAATGTGCCGTCTGAGGCAGTAGAATGAACGTGTAAATCAATTAACTGCATGGATGCAGACCTCCTTTAGTGTGAAAATTTGAAAGATAAAAGCGATGGAATAAGGCTTTTAAAAATGCAAGTTCTCTTGTTAGACTAATGGTATGCTCAAAAAAAGTCAAGTCTCCCTGGTGGAGAGAAATTGTTGGAAAATGGATGGCAGCAATAAAAAAGAATTTTATAGACTTTTTTAAGAATTATGTTATTTTCTTTTTTGCGAATTGTGATATACTGGAGCAGGGATATTACCTATTTATAATAAATTTACAGAAAAAGACGGACAGGTGATGGAAAATGAGTGAGTACAACAGCAATTCTTCTGGAGGAAGGGATTTTGAGTATAAAGGATTGGAGGGCGGAACGCTGAGTTCCCATAACCGCGCCGGACACGGCGGTGGGAGCCGGACATCGTCCGGGAGGGATTATAGCAGTGCATCCGGGCATCGTTCGTCGTCCGGTACCCCCAGTCCTGCGAGAGACAGGGCAGATTATACTTCTGGACGCAGAGATACTGCGATGAACCGGGGGATAGCACGGGATGGGCATGTTCCCGGACGTTATGCGCGCAAAAAAGGGAGAAACCGCCTGGATATTACACAGATCCTTTTGATTGTGATTGGTGTGTTGGCAGTGATTCTGCTCACAGCCGTTGCTTCCCGTGGGTGCGGCAAGGGAAAAGCCGCGGTGGAGACAAGTGATACGACGGAGGCGGAGACGACACAGGAAAGCACCGAAGCAGGCGAGTCTGTGACAGTAAACGGTGTTAATATTTACGGCATGACACAGGAAGAAGCACGCAAGGCGATCCTGGATTCATTTGACTGGAAGATGAAAGTCAAATATGATGACAAGGAAGCGAATGTAACCAATCTGATGGCTGATAAGGTCGATCAGCTTCTTGAGGAAATTTATGCCAGTGATTTAAAACCGGGCGAAGAATATGAGATTAACACGGAAAATATGATCGAGGATGCGAAAGCGGAGGCTGCCCTGATCGCAGGTAACTGGGATATGGCGGCTAAGAGCGGTGGTATCTCTGGATATAACAAGGAAACCGGAAAATTTGAATTCAGTGAAGGCACGAAAGGGCTGGTAATCGATCAGGATAAATTAGCGCAGGCGATGGTGGATGCAATTCAAAAAAAGGAATACGATGCAGTCCTCACAGCCGAGACGAAGGAAGTAGCTGCTGATTCGTCTGTCCAGGATAAATATAAGACGATGGCAACGTATACGACGACGACGACGTCCAACAGTAACCGAAATGAAAATATCCGTCTGGCAGTAGCGGCGCTGAACGGAACGATCGTAAAACCAGGTCAGGAATTTTCGTTCAACAATACGACGGGCGCCAGGACAGAGGAAAAAGGCTATAAACCTGCAACTGCTTATCTCAACGGTGAGATTGTCCAGGAGCCGGGAGGCGGTGTCTGCCAGGTGTCTTCCACCTTGTATAATGCGGTTGTTTTTGCAGGCCTTAAAAGTACCGAGCGCCATGCACATAGTTATGAACCGTCTTATGTAACCCCGGGGGAGGATGCGGCCGTCAGCTATGGCGGACCGGACTTTAAATTTGTCAATAATTCAGAATATCCGTTGGCAATTAAGGCAAGTTTTAATGCTTCTGATAAAAAGCTGACGATTGCGCTCTATGGCGTACCACTTTTAAAAGAAGGTGTCAAGATTCGTATGGCCTCGGAGAAGACAGGTGAGATTGATCC
>JBNMLY010000088.1:0-9548 GCA_050875065.1 Otoolea sp.
CGACGGCGCGAATGTCCGTGACTGGCTGCACGTATCCGATCACTGCGAAGCGATCGACTTGATTCTCCACAAGGGACGCGTCGGTGAGGTTTACAACATCGGCGGACACAACGAGAGAACCAATCTGGAGGTTGTCAAAACTATCCTGAAAGCGCTGGACAAGCCGGAAAGCCTGATCCGTTACGTCAAGGATCGTCCGGGTCATGACCGCCGCTATGCGATCGATCCGACCAAGATCGAGACAGAGCTTGGCTGGAAGCCGAAATACAACTTCGACACAGGCATCCGTCAGACGATCGACTGGTACCTCAACAATCAGGACTGGTGGAAGCACATCTTAAGCGGTGAGTACAGCCAGTATTTTGAAAAAATGTATGGAGATAGATTATAATGAGAGTATTAGTGACAGGCGTCAAGGGCCAGCTCGGCTATGACGTGATGAATGAACTGAAAAAACAGGGTCTTACCGGCATCGGCGTGGATGTCGATGAGATGGATATTACGGATGCGGAGGCGTGCCGCCGTGTGATTACCGAGGCAAAGCCGGATGCAGTCATCCACTGTGCTGCATATACTGCAGTAGACGCAGCGGAGCAGAACCTGGAACTCTGCCGCAAGGTCAATGCAGGAGGAACGAGAAACATCGCTGAGGTCTGCAAGGATCTGGACATCAAGATGATGTACATCAGCACCGATTATGTGTTTAACGGCCAGGGCACCCGTCCGTGGGAGCCAGATGACCACAGAGAACCGCTCAACGCTTACGGTCAGTCCAAATATGAGGGCGAGCTGGCAGTCGAGGAGCTGGTAAAGAAGTTTTTCATCGTCCGCATCGCCTGGGTATTTGGCGTGAACGGCAAGAACTTCATCAAGACGATGCTGCGCGTCGGCAAAGAGCGCGGGGCAGTCAGTGTTGTAGATGATCAGATCGGTTCCCCGACTTACACCTACGATCTGGCGCGACTGCTGGTCGATATGATTCAGAGCGACAAATATGGCCGTTACCATGCGACCAATGAGGGACTTTGTAGCTGGTATGAGTTTGCGGTTGAGATCTTCAAGCAGGCGGGCATGGATGTCAAGGTGACACCAGTCAGCACGGCCGAGTATACCGCCGCTTATCCGGGTCAGGCCAAGCGCCCGATGAACAGCCGGATCAGCAAAGAGAAACTTTCGGACAACGGATTTGAGCGTCTTCCGTCCTGGCAGGATGCAGTGGGACGTTATCTGAAAGAGATTCAGTAAAGATGTGTAATCAGACATAGAAAGCAGCAGCGGCAGGAAGTGTGAATTGCCACTGGCTGCAAGATTTTCTTCAAGCTGGAAGCAAAATCGAGAAAGGTCATGTATATTGATGGGGGATTTCCATAGATGTACATGACCTTTGGACTCAGTATTTGATGATTTAGGAGGAACTCTCAAAATGGGTAAATATTTTGGAACGGACGGATTCCGCGGCGAGGCCAATGTGACGCTGACCGTGGAGGACGCATATAAAGTAGGCCGTTTTCTGGGCTGGTACTACGGACAGAAGACGAAGGCGGATCGCTGCCGGGTTGTGATCGGCAAGGATACGAGACGCAGCAGCTATATGTTTGAATATTCGCTGGTATCGGGACTGACCGCTTCCGGCGCAGACGTCTATCTGCTTCACGTGACAACAACTCCGAGTGTATCGTATGTAGTACGCACGGAAGAGTTTGACTGCGGCATCATGATCTCCGCAAGCCACAATCCATACTATGACAACGGCATCAAGGTCATCAACGGACGCGGCGAGAAGCTGGAGGAGGAGACGATCGAGAAGATTGAGTCTTATCTGGATGGCGAGATGGGAGAGATTCCATTTGCCAAGCGCGATGCGATCGGACGCACGGTTGATTTTGCAGCCGGACGCAACCGCTATATCGGCTATCTGATTTCCCTGGCAACCCGCTCCTTCAAAAATATGCGGGTCGGTCTGGACTGTGCGAACGGAAGCGCTTCCGCAATCGCGAAGAATGTATTCGACGCACTGGGCGCGGAGACACACGTGATCAACAACACGCCGGATGGTCTGAACATCAATACAAACTGTGGTTCCACCCACATTGAGGGACTGCAGAAATATGTGGTTGAAAACCATCTGGACGTCGGATTTGCCTACGACGGAGATGCAGACCGCTGCCTGGCTGTGGACAGCGAGGGCAAGCTGGTGGACGGCGACAGGATTCTCTATGTATGCGGAAAATACATGAAAGAACAGGGAACGTTAGTCAATAATACGGTTGTTACCACCGTTATGTCCAACTTTGGCCTTTACAAAGCCTTTGAGCGCGAGGGCATTTCTTATGAAAAGACGGCAGTCGGTGATAAGTATGTCTATGAAAATATGTCCCAGAACGGTCACTGCCTGGGCGGCGAGCAGTCGGGCCATATCATTTTCAGCAAGCACGCGACGACCGGAGACGGCATCCTTACCTCTTTGAAGCTGATGGAAGTGATTTTGGAGAAGAAAGAACCGCTTGCCAAGCTGGCGGATGAGGTGCAGATTTATCCGCAGGTTCTGAAAAATGTCAGAGTTAAGGATAAAGAGGCAGCGCAGGCCGACCGCGATGTGCAGGCAGAGGTTCAGAAGGTAGCCGATGCGCTGGGCGATACTGGCCGGATTCTGGTTCGCCCGAGTGGTACGGAGCCGCTGATCCGTGTCATGGTGGAAGCGCCGACGGATGAAATCTGTGAGAAATATGTGGCACAGGTGGTCGAGATGATAGAGAAAAAGGGACTGGCAGAGTAAGACATGAGAGAGCAGTTGACAGAAAGTGATGTAAAAAAGATTCAGGAAGAGATCGACCACCGGAAGCTGGTGGTCCGCAAGGAAGCGATCGAGGCGGTCAAGGAGGCGCGCGCACAGGGAGACTTGAGCGAAAACTTTGAGTATTATGCCGCTAAGAAGGATAAGAACCGGAATGAAAGCCGTATTCGCTATCTGGAAAATATGCTGAAGCACGCCAAGATCGTGTCGGAAGAATCCCGCCCGGACGAGGTCGGAATGAATGATACGGTCACCCTGTATTTTGAGGATGACGACGAGGAAGAGGTATACCGTCTGGTGACGAGCATCCGGGGTAATTCCCTGGAAAACCGGATCAGCATTGAGTCGCCGCTCGGAAAAGCGATCGAAGGCCACCATGTGGGCGACCAGGTGGAAGTGAAGGTCAATGACAAGAGCAGCTATGTGGTGGAGATCCGCAAGATCGAGAAAACCGGGGAAGAGGATTCCGATCGGATTCGGAGTTATTAATTGTAACATAAATAAGAAAATAATCGTGTAACGGGATGACCCGGAACAGGTAAAAATGTGGAAGGTATTTATATGCTTTTGTATACAGTTTTACCTGTTTCGGGTTTGTTTCGATCTGAATTGAAATTCAGATCAAAAGATGTTAGGATGAGAGAAAGAGATTCTTATGTCCAGGAGGAGGTTTATGGGGAAAATGATAGTATATCACGGAAGTAATGTAGAGGTATCGGTTCCGCGGATTCTCCAGAATGGTTTTTATAAAGATTTTGGGTATGGCTTTTATTGCACCAGTTATGAAAAGCAGGCAAAGCGCTGGGCAATGACCCGAAAAGGAGATTCGGTTGTAAATCAGTATGAATATACACCCAGGGATGAGTTAAAGATATTAAAATTTCCTGAAATGACAGATGCGTGGCTGGATTTTGTGGTGGATTGCCGCAGGGGAGTCGAGCATACTTATGATATCGTAGAAGGACCAATGGCGGATGATCAGATTTGGAATTATGTAGAAGGATTTATTGAGGGAAGAATTCCAAGAGATGCATTCTGGGGACTTGTAAGATTTAATTATCCAACGCATCAGGTCGTATTTTGTACGGAGAAGGCATTGGAAACATTGAGTTTTAAAGGGAGTGAGATCATATGAAGAATAAATACTTCCCAGAAGAAGAAATAGAGACGAATGACCTATATTTTATATGTTATATGATAGAACGGGTGGCAAGGCATTTGAAACAGAGAAATAAATATGTCGTAAATGCGATTGGAAAAGATAATCTATATCATTTGTTAAGCTGTGCCAGTGTCTTGCATTGTGAGAACCCGTTAAAAGTGGAGGCGGATTGGATTCAGGATTACGGTTTAAACGAAGGTAATTATGATATTACATCCGTTGACAGAGAGCTGGCGGCAATTATTCCTTCGCCGCTGGATATGGGGGCAGTCTATCAGCGGCTGATAAGAGATACCATGTCTTCGAAGGAAGATTACGTGGACGCATTGATTCGGGTATATAATCATGAAATCTGCGAAGTGATTGACAATTATAATTGCAGTGCTTTTTATGAACCATCCTATGTGATAGCTAGAGCTTATCAAAATGGAGGATTTTAAAGGAAATAAAAAAATTTATTTTGAAAACTGTAGTTCAATGTATCGCGCCGCTGCCAGATTCTGCCGCGTGATCGCTTGGATCAGCAGTTCTACGAAGTAATTCATATACCCGGTAAACTTGAGGTTTTTCGGGTACAGCAGGTGCACATTTAAGCTGTCCTGGATATTTTTGATGGGCAGAATCACAAGCTGCTCCTTGTGGGAGGGCAGGCGGTTGTGCTGGATGGCGAGCTCGACGGCGGCCGTCGGGCAGATGGTTGCCATGCGGTTGTGGGCGCAGAGGTCAAAATGGGTGCTGTAATCACTGATGGCGAGCGTGTTTTTCAAGTATAGATTCTGCTGGCTGAGCGTCCGGTCGATCAAAGTGCGCGTGGTGCTCTCCGGCAGGCACAGAAGGAATGGAATCTCCTGCAAAGACGCCAGATCGATGCCGCCCTGCAAGTAGGAAGGCAGATCGAACGCATCGATTCGCAGCGTTTCCTCGAGCGTGCGGGCGGAGAGGACGCAGTAGAGCGGGTTCGGGCAGATCAGGCGCGAGGCGAGCCGGGGCTGGATGATGGTGTCGATGCCGAGGCACATATCGAGCTTACCGTTTAAAAGCTGCGGTTCCATCATGCGCGTTTCGTTCAGACGGATGTTGACATGAATGTGCGGATAGCGCGCATAAAACGCCGGGTAGATGTGCGGCAGCAGGCTGCGGGCACGGGTGGCATTGATGCCAAAGGAAAATTCGCCGCGTTCTTCCCCGGAGATTGCCTGAAATTCATGTTCCAGGTTCGTTTCGATGAGTTTGATATTCTGAACGGAAGTCTGCAATACCTTGCCGTAGGGCGTCAGCGCGATCTGCGGTTTCCGGTAAAAGAGCGGCACACCGTAGGAGGTTTCCAGCCGCTTGATATGGTCGCTTAAGCATTGCTGGGTGATATAGGCGCGCTTGGCGGCTTTGCTGAAATTCAGTTCCTCGGCGGCGAGCAGGAAGAGTTCGAGACTCTGGAGCATGGCGGTTCCTCCTTATAAGATAGAAAGTTTATTGAATGCTCTAAAAATGTATTCGTATTTGTTCAACAGGTTCACATACTAAATGTAGAAGCCAAACAAAAACATAAATTACCGATATTCAAACAATCATTGCGGATAAATATGTTATCCCACTCATAATTTACCACAAAAAGCATCTGAACTACAAGCTTTTCCTTGTAGCCAGATGCTTTTTTCTCTGTTTTACGCCAGAAATCTTATGCGTTAAGATATTATCAGGAAGAAGAAAACGGTTACAAGTTCGCGGTTTACGCGATGTGTGAACTGCAACAGCCGATTCTTCTATCAGGCAAAGGGTAAACCATAAAAAAGAAACAGAAAAGAGAGGGAATGAAATGAACGTAATGCTTATTCCGATTTTTATATGCCTTTTCAGTCTCTTGGCATACAAAAAATGGAGTCCGATTTTACTGGGACCGACGATGGCGCTGCTTTTGGTTGTCTGTTGCAGACTGCCGATTCTGGATACGATGTTAGGACCGTATATGGAGTCCTCGGCGGCGTTTGTAAAGAGCAATTTCTTTGTATTTTTCCTGGGCGCTATCTTCGGCGGCGTCATGGAGGTGACGAACGCGGCACGGGCGATCGCCGTTTGGATGTCGGGACTGACAAAAGGAAAATTTGTCCTGCCGCTCATCATGACGATCACCGGTATTTTGGCGTTCGGCGGCGTCAGCGGATTCGTGGTATATTTTGCGATGTATCCGATCGCGCTGCATCTGTGTAAGGAGTCCAATATCTCCCGTGCGCTGATTCCGGGTACCATCGCAGCGGGATGCTGGACCTGGGCGATGACTGCTCCGGGTTCCCCGGCGGTTCCGAATATCATTGCGATGAAAGCACTGGGAACCAGCTCCACAGCCGATCTGGTAGGCGGTCTTCTGATTGCCGGTGTGTTACAGTACATTTTGGTATTTCTGTATCTGGAATATCAGAAACGTGCGTATGAGAAAAAAGGCCTTGGATTCGTGAGTGATGCAGTTGTAGAAGAAGAGATGAAACAGGGACAGAATAAGAGCCTGCCGAATCCGGTTCTGGCACTTCTTCCTCTGGTTGTCATAATCGTACTTTTCAATGTGGTTCACCTTGCGATCGAAGCTTCTCTGCTGGCAGGAGTTGTCTGCGGAATCGTTCTTTTATGGAGATATGGCGGAAATGCAGGCGAGTGGCTTCAGGTATGCAACAAAGGTGCGACAAACTCTGCTACGGTTATCTTAAATACAGCGATGGTAGTTGGTTTTGCGGGGGTTATGAAACAGACAACGGCATTCCAGTCGCTTGTAGATGGACTTGGAAAGTTATCGATCAATCCGCTCGTCTATGTAGCGCTTACCTCCGGCCTGTGTGCAGCGGCAGCCGCATCGGCTTCCGGCGGTATGGGCGTAGCACTTGAGGCATTCAAGGATACATACTTATCCTTCGGTCTGGCACCGGAGGTTATCCACCGAATCGCCGTGATTGCGGGCGGAACCTTCGACTCTCTGCCACACACCGGCGGACAGATTACCTTATTAAATATCTGCCATCAGACCCACAAGGAAGCGTATTTCCATATGTTTATGACGGAGTGTGTGATTCCGTTAGCGATTGTGGCAGTGCTGATTCTGTGGCACAGTTTAGGCTTTTAAGTTTGTTTATGATTTGCTGGAAGGAATAATTTTTTGTTAAAGACGGGCTAGTTCAAGCGGCAAAACAGATCAAATTCAAATTTAATTTTGAATTCATTTTAAAGCTTGCGTGGAAAGCTGGTAGTCAGAAGGATTGAAAACGACAGAAAAAGGAGAAGAAAATGCTGGATTTATTAGAGGGAGCATATGACCTGCACGTTCATTCGGCTCCGGATGTGGTGCAGAGAAGATTTACAGATATAGAACTGGTAAGACGGTACACGAAGGCGGGAATGCGCGGATTTGCGATCAAGTCGCACCAGCTCTGCACCGCAGGGCGCGCAGCGCTGATCCGGGAGATGTTCCCGGGATTTCAGGCGGTCGGAACGGTCACACTCAACAATGCGATGGGCGGCTTAAATCCGATGGCGGTCGAGATGGCAGGGCGTATGGGCGCAAAAATCTGCTGGTTCCCGACCGTGGATGCGTGGAACGAGTATGATTTCCTGAACCGGAACAAGGATATTCCGGCTCCGTACGGCGCTGTATCGGATAATCAGACGCTGAAACGCGAGCGGATCACGATCCTGGAAGAGGATGGAAGTTTGAAAGAGAGTGTCTATGATATTATTGACACGATCCGCAAGCACAATATGGTGATGGCGACCGGACATCTGTCCCCGGAGGAGTCGCTGCTTTTAATCCGCGCCGGAAAAGAGGCGGGACTGAAAAAGATGGTGGTGACACACAGCGATTATCCGGCTACGTTCATGAATGTGGATATTCAGAAAGAATGCGTGGCGTGCGGTGCTTATATCGAGCACAATTATCTCCAGATTGCAACCGGTGAGTCCAATTTTGACCTTGCGATCGGTCAGATCCGGGAAATCGGCGCAGAACACGTGATTATCTCCAGCGATGGGGGCCAGACCACCTCCGTGCCGCCGGACGAAGCGATCGAAACGTATGCGAGAGAACTTTTGAAAGATGGATTTTCGGACGAGGAAGTGCGTCAGATTTTTGTGAAAAATACGCGTTTTCTGGCGGAAGAATAACAAATAAAGGCCGCAAAAGAGCATGGATATATATGGAATGCGGAAATGTTCAAATGGCAGAACGAGAAAGAAAAGAACGAAACGATAAAATAGTGAAAATGAAGAAAAAGGAGGCACCCATATGGGACACATTGATGAAAACGCGGAAGCGTATTACATGGGACTGATGAATTCTGTCGGATACCGCGACAAGGATATCCGCAAACCGATCATCGGTATCGTAAACTCCTGGAACGACGTGAATCCGGGACACAAACCGTTAAAGGAACTGGCACAGTATGTAAAGGAAGGCGTCTGGGCAGCAGGCGGAACACCGGCAGAGTTCTGCGTACCGGCTCCGTGCGACGGTATGGCGCAGTTACGCGGCATGCAGTACATTCTGGCGTCGAGAGATCTGATCGCCGGCGCCATCGAAGGAATGTGGGGCGCGCACCATTTTGATGGATTGGTATTCATGTGCGCCTGTGATAAGATTGTACCAGGTATGTTGATGGCGGCGGCTTCGATCAACGTTCCGAGTATCTTCTTAACACCGGGTTCCATGATGCCGTATGAGGAAAATGGCCAGCGCTTCGTAACCCCGGATCTGAAAGAGGCGATCGGACAGTGGAAAGCCGGCAAGATCGACGATGAGACATTCAAGCGCTATAAGGCAAATATCTGTTCTTCCTGCGGTACCTGTTCGATGTACGGAACCGCCAACACGATGTGCGTATTTGCGGAGGCGATCGGAATCTGTCCAAATGGTTCTGCGACGATGCCGTTCTGCGCGTCTGCGAAATACAAACAGGCCCGCGATGTCGGCGAGCGGATCATGGATCTTGTCCGTGAGGGAAAAACCGCCCGTGATTTTATCACGAAAGAATCTCTGGAAAATGGTATCCGCCACGTATCCGCGACCGGCGGTTCCAGCAACTTTGTCATGCACGTGATGGCGATTGCCAAATGTGCCGGAATTGATCTGGATCTGAAAGAATTTGATGAGATTCAGGCAGAAATTCCGCTGATTGCGAAATTCAAGCCGTCCACCAAGTACAACCTGATCGACTACGGACGTGCAGGCGGTTCGCTTGCCTCCTTAAAGCGGATTGAGAAATATCTGAATCTGGATGTGCCGATGGTAATGGGCGGAACCCTGCGGGAAGCGCTGGATGCGTTCAACCGTCCGATTGACGCGGAGGTCATTCACAGCATTGACGATCCGCTGCATACAGGCGGCTGTTTCTCCATCCTGTACGGAAACCTGGCTCCGAAGGGCGCAGTTGTGAAGAAGAGCGGTGTGGATCCGGAGATGTACTACCACAGAGGTCCGGCGGTTGTCTTTGACTCCGAGGAGGATCTGATGAACTGCATGATGAACTCCGAGATCAAGCCTGGATGTGTTCTGGTCATCCGCTATGAGGGACCGAAGGGCGGACCTGGTATGAGAGAAATGTTAAATCCGACTTCTGC
>JBNMLY010000089.1:0-9414 GCA_050875065.1 Otoolea sp.
AAACGACGCCATTTAAAGCCGCATAAAATAAAAACAGCCCTCTCGCCGCTCCCACCGATAACTTGTGAATCCGGGCACTCAGCCAGATCACCGTCAAAAGCTCCAGTCCCGTCAATGCGAGGGTCGCATACGGAACCTGAAATACATACAGGATCGCTCCCGTCACATATCCGGCTAATGCGATGCCGAACGTCACAAGGAGTCCTGCAAACATCCATAAATACGTCTTCGCCACATACTGTCCCAGTGTCTCACGGCGTTCTCCCGCCATCTGCCAGGACTCGTTCATTGGTTCATAGCCCATAGAATTGCCTCTCTTTCCGACCGGCAGCCAGTATTTTTGCCCTCTGACCCAAATTTTTCTTCCCTGTCCGCTTTCTACACAGGATATGCCAAAAGGGAAACACTGTCACCCATCATTTGTAACGTAAGAATAGCACACTTTCTGAAAAAAGTCCATACCCAAACCATTTTGTCAATCATTTTCAGTTCTAATCGGCAAAATCTGCTTACGGGTTGTGAATCTCCCGTCTCTTCCTCTTCCACGGAAGCGGCACATTCCATTTTTTCAGTGCGCTGAAACAGTAGTAATAAATATTAAAGAGAACCGTCGTGATCGTCCAGGTCAGCGGATAGCTGAATACTACTGTCAGAATATCCGGGCGGATCGGAACGGCAATCAAGATCCATACAACCCGCAGAACGCATACGCCCAGCGCCGTCATAATCATCGGAATCCAGCAATCGCCCACGCCGCGCAGTGCACCGGAATAAATCTCAATACAGAGATACGTCACAAACGCCGGTACGAGGAAATGAAGAATCTTCATGCCGATCGCGATGACCGCCGCATCCGTTGTAAACAGCAGATAGATATAGCCGCCCGTCAGATACAGAACCGTGCTCAGCCCCACCGTAATGATGCAGGAGATTCCCAGGCAGACATACACGCTGCGTTTCACGCGGTCCAGCCGCCCGGCGCCGTAATTCTGTCCGACAAACGTCGTGATGGAAATTCCAAGTGCATTGATAATCATCCAGTAGGTGCTGTCGATCTTTCCGTATGCCGCCCACGCCGCCACCGTATCTGTCCCCAGCGAATTGACACTGCTCTGAATCACCAGGTTCGAAAACGAATACATAACTGACTGAAGCCCCGCCGGAAATCCAATCCGGATGATCCGCACCAGAATAGGCGGTGTGATCCGCGTCTTCTGAATCTCATATCGGAACGAGTCCTTCGCGCGCATCAGCGTTCCGATCACCAGGCACGCGCTGACAAGCTGCGAGAGAATCGTCGCCGTCGCCGCACCGCGCACGCCCATCCGAAGTCCTACCACGAACACCAGATCGAGCGCAATATTCGTAAAACAGCTGATCACAAGGAAATAAAACGGTCTTCTGGAATCCCCGATCGCCCGCAGGATTCCGGCCCCCATATTATATAGAAGGTTCGCCGTGATTCCGACAAAATAAATATGCAGATATCCGCTCGCATTGGCCATGACGTCCTCCGGCGTCCCCATCATCCGAAGCGCCGTATCGGAAAAAAGGAGGCCGCCGACCGTCATGATCACACCGCACAACAGAGAAAAGGCGATCGCCGTGTGAACCGCCTCACTGACCCGCTGGCGGCGCCCCGCCCCGTAAAACTGGGCGATGATTACCGTCGCGCCCGAGGAAAGTCCCACGAAAAAGCCCACCAGAAGGTTCGTCAGCATCGAGGTACTTCCTCCGACCGCCGCCAGCGCTTCCTTTCCCACAAAACGGCCTACTACCACCGCATCCGCCGTATTATAGAGCTGCTGAAAAAAGGTTCCAAACAAAATCGGGAAGAAAAAGAGCAGAAGCTGTTTCCAGATCACTCCCTCTGTGATCGCGTTGGCCGATGCACGTTTTTTTTGCTCCCGACGTTTCACATTCTGTTCTGTATCTTTCATCCAATCCACCTCCTCTTATGTTTCTTTTCCTGGTTTCCCGGTTAATTCAACTCTGCAATCCGCGAGATCCCCACATAGATATGTGAAATCTTATACCAGGTGGCAAAATCTACCACTCCCGTCTGCGGAAGCCCAAACACCGACTGAAACGCCCGCACGGACGCCTCCGTCGCCGGGCCGTAAATCCCGTCCGGCGTAACCCGCGGGATCGCTGTGTAAACCGTCGCCACTGCGTCAAGCTGCTGCTGAAGCTGGCGCACCTTATCACCGCTGGAGCCCACTCTCAACGGTTCGCCCGGATAGGAGATCGGGATTCCCGAGATCTGTTCTGCAGTATTGATGTAGATGCTATTGCCATAAAAACGCCGCAGTATCTCGATCGCGCTGTACCCCTGTTCGCCCAAATTGCACGACCCCCACTGGGTCATCCAGCCCGGACAGGACACCTGCCGTCCGTCGCAGTACTGCGTCAGTATCGGCTGCCGCACACCGGGGCGGGACAGATAATTGTCAAAAATATCGTCCACGACCTCTGAAATTGGTTCGAAAATATCGCGCCCGTAGATCCACTTGTGATCGAACGCGGTCGAGGATGTGATTGTAAAATCGTATCCCTGAT
This sequence comes from Otoolea sp., assembly GCA_050875065.1. GTDB lineage: Bacteria > Bacillota > Clostridia > Lachnospirales > Lachnospiraceae > Otoolea. The sequence goes on from JBNMLY010000089.1 coordinate 2,560, forward strand.
TCCGATACCATTCCGTGTACACCCGGGTCAGTGTAAACGACATGATCGCCAGCACATTGGCAACGATCGTGCTGCGCGGCCAGGTCGCATATATCTCACTCGACGCCACGTTTTTGATATAATCCCGGTACGCCACATAATAATTGTTTGCAGACGCATTGGTCGGCGTACCATCATGCACGACGATCGTCTGTGGTACCACCACGCGGCTCAGAACGATCTCGCCGCTCTCCTGAATAGGTTTTACCTCATCCTCAGCAATCTTGGGCGGATAGGAACCGTACAGAGTGTGATCCGGAATCAGGATATCCTCTTCCTCCCCGGTCCGATCGGGAAGCGGAATCATCCGAATCGGCTGGACTGCCGTCACACCCGCCAGCACCTCCGTCCCCTTTACCTGCACCGGTTCATAGCCCTCTGCCCGCACTTCCACCGTATAATCGGCATATGGTTTTTCCAAGTTCTGTTCTTCCAGTGAAAGCGACGCAGGAGGTGCCGCCACCGCAATCTCCTCCGTCTGCCCGGATGAATTGGTTCTGAGCACCTCCTGCGTCTGTCCGGAATCGCCATAGCTGACCGAAACCTCTGCTCCCTCAATCGGGAAATTATTTTCACTGTTTACCACATCGACCCGCAGATAACCGTCCTGCATTCCGGTCGTCTCACAGATTCGTACACGGTCGAAAGAATGATAGCGCATACACGCAGCCTCGCATTTATTTTACATGGTCACTTACAGTTTATATCCGGCATCTTTCATCTATGCCGATTTTACCCAATTTTTTAATGCATTGTCTAACCGGTACCGACAAATCCGTGTCTTTGCATCTCTGCATCCTTACACTTCTGCCGCTTCCACTCTTCTACCGCCGTATCTTCCTTCTTCTCTTAAATCTTAAATGGCCCTCGTTGCCTCCGCCAGCCAAGTTCTCTCTTCCTCGGTCATATACGGGGACAGTTTTTCGTACACGCCCCTGTGGTACGCGTTCAAAAGCTCCCGATCGCGCGCCTCCATCAGCGATACGTCGATCGTGTCCAGATCGATCGGAACCCAGGTCAGATTCTCAAATTTCATAAACTGGCCAAATTCATTCTTCACATCTTTCACACAAAGAATCAGGTTCTCCGTTCGGATCCCAAATTTTCCTTCCAGGTACAGTCCCGGTTCATCAGAGGTAACCATGCCTTCCTCCAAAACCGCATTCTCCGCCAGAGAAGTCAAAAGCCGCCAGCGAATGGAATTCGGGCGTTCATGCACACAGCCCAGATAGCCGACGCCATGCCCCGTTCCGTGGTTGAAATCCATGCCATTTCTCCACAGAAGCTCTCTCGCAATGTAGTCCAGATTGATACCACGGCAGCCGTACATAAACTTTGCATCCAGCAGACGCAGCATCGAGCACGCCACCAGCGTACAGCAGCGTTTTTCCTCCTGCGTGATCGGCCCAAGCGCGATGGTACGCGTCACATCCGTCGTCCCCTCGTAATACTGTCCGCCAGAATCGACCAGATACAGCCCTTTCTTCGGAACTGCACTTTTCTCCGTCTCGGATGCCGTATAGTGGCACATCGCCGCATTCGGCCCCCAGGCTGAAATGGTTTCAAAGCTCAGATCCAGACAGTTTTCCTGTTTCAGACGGAGCTTATCCAAATACTCCCCAGCCGTCCACTCGTCCAGTCCTTCCTCGCCCGCGTGTTCTTTCATCCAGCGAAGGAAACGGGTCAGTACCAGGCCATCCTGAATGTGCACGCGGCGCATATTTTCCTGCTCCACCGGGTTCTTAACCGCTTTCGCTGATGCCGTCGGATTCATCGCTTCAATCACTTTCACGCTCGCATCCAGGCACCGGAACAGACGGTAATTGATCTTCGATTTCTCCAGCAGCACCCGCTCGTAGCGGAATGCCGATGCAATCTGGTACACCGCTTCATACGGCATGATGCGCACACCCAGTCCCTGTAAATAGGTACGTACATCCTCGTTCAGTGTCTCCTCATGGATAAAGAGGAATAATTCCTGTTTTGTTATGATCAGATAAGACAATACCACCGGCGTATGCACAATATCATCCCCACGGATATTTAACAGCCATGCAATATCATCCAGGCTTGTCAGAAGATGAACCGTCGCCTGGCGTTTCTTCATCTCCTCACGCAGATCGGCAATCTTCTCTGCCGCCGGTTTTCCAGCATATTTCTCCTTCAGAATCCAGACCGGCTGTAGTGGAAGCGCCGGTCGATCCTTCCAGATACTTCCAACCAGATCCTCGCTCTCTGAAATGCGGATCTTTTTTTCGGACAGCGCTTTCGCGATGCGCTCGCCCTCTGCCGTATCAACCACTCTGCCATCAAATCCCAAAACCCCCTGTTCCGGCATCTGTTTTTTCAAAAATTCCAGTGTCGTCGGCACACCCTCCTGACCAGAGCAGTAAAGTTCCACGCCGCTGCCAGAAAGTTCCGCTGCCGCCTGCACAAAATATCTGCCATCCGTCCAGAGCCCGGCATCTTCCATCGTAATGATGGCCGTTCCCGCCGATCCGGTAAAGCCCGTCATGTATTTCCGGCATTTGAAATATTCGCTCACATATTCCGAACCGTGGAAATCCGATGTCGGAATCAGATAAGCGTCCATACCACGCTCCGCCATCTTTTCGCGAAGCTGTTCAATTCTCTCACGAATTTCATGTCTCATTTTTCTGCCTCCTGTTATTTTTTCTATCTTATAATTGCTCCATTCTCTCAAACAAACGTCCATGCAGCTTTGTTTTTAAGAAGGCTTTTTTGCAAACCGAACGATGTCGCTTTCCTGCACCAAATGGTTTCTTATCATCCATTTTTTAATGCATCTTCAATCGCCTCCGCGATCGCTTCACTGTACGTCGGATGAGCGCGCATCGCCGTCGAAAGCTGATACGCCGTCAGGCCGTTGGCGATCGCTGTCGCCATCTCCCCGATCATGTCCGTCGCACGCGCACACATGATCTGCGCCCCGATCAGTGTATTCGTATACGCCTCAAAAATCAGGCGCACAAAACCACGCCTGTTTCTTGCCAAAAGCGCCTTTCCATTTTCCGTCATATATGCCACGCCGCACTTGATCTTCATATTATAAAGACGGGCGTCATTTTCCGTAAATCCAACCGCCGCAATCTCCGGCTCCGTGTAGATACAGGTTGGCACAACCGGAAGCACAACATACATACCGTTCGGCACAACCGAAAGCTGCATCCGGTGTCCACGTCCGGCCAGATTTTCAACCAGATAGGCTGCGTGGGACGCCGCCACATGGGCAAGACGTTTCTTTGCCACCGTATCGCCGATCGCATAGACATTTTCCTGTGTCGTGCGGTACGTTCCCTTGATAATCGGGCGTCCATTTTCCAGTTCCACCTGACAGTCATCCGCCAGAACCTTAGACATATTCGGGCGTCTTCCGACTGCCACCAGCACACGATCCGCCGGACTTTCTTTCCAGCCGCGCTCACTGCGATAATTGACCGATACGGTATCATTGCCTCTGTCTTTGATCTCCATAACCTGTACATTGCAGTGAACTTCAATCCCCTTTGAGCGCAGATTTGCCTCCATCTGCTCAGAGATCATCGGATCCATCGACTCCAGCAGACGATTTCCCTGCTCTAAAAGTGTCACACGGGAACCGAGCGCCGCAAAGATTGTCGCAATCTCCACGCCGATAACGCCACCACCGATAACCGTCAGACAGTCAAAATTCCAATCATCCATTCGCAGAATATCGCGGCTCGTCATGACCTGCGGCAGATCGATTCCCGGAATGTCCGGAAGCACCGGACTGGAGCCGGTCGCCAGAATCACGTTTTTACCTTTCAGCGTCAACGCCCCTTTCGCAGTCGTCACGCGCACCACATTATCCGCATGCAGGCGCGCATCACCATGAATCATTTCCACCTCTGCTTTTTCCAGCATTCCCTGAATCATCAGGCGGAACGCCTCCACTGACTCATTTTTATAAATCTGCATCTGCCGCCAATCGAAGCTTACCTTCTCCGCCACAATGCCAAACCGGAACGCTTTCAACATATCCCGGTAGACCGCCGTCGCCTGCAAAAGTGCCTTGGCAGGAATACAGCCGGTATTTACACACGAGCCGCCCAGCTTCTTTTTCTCGATCAGAACCGCGTCCATCCCCATCGCTGCCGCCCGCAGTGCCGCCGTGTATCCGGCCGGTCCCGCGCCGATAATAATTAAATCATAGATATGATCCGCCATACAAAGTCCTCTATCCTTTCTGGCACGCAGCCGGAAAATACTGAAACATTCTCTTTCCATCCGCTTATCTGCCAAGCATAAAAAGAGTGTGCCTCAACACATTCTCACGCCCAATACAGTCATTTGCAACTATCTCTCTTCACGCAAGTGCACATTCCAGGCACGTTAGTGCCTTTTGATAAATCGGAAATCCTTTGAAATCTCTGATTTATCAAAAACTGCCGCAGAAAATACATTTCCCCGGCAGCTTTCCATCAATTTAATTTTTACAGCAAATGAATATTGTGAGCCTCTGCCTCCGCGCGCACGCCGTCCGGCCAGATCGATGCCTGCACCTCTCCGATATGTGCTTTCCGCAGGAAAAACATACAGATACGGGATTGACCGATACCTCCGCCGACTGTATATGGAAGCTCTCCCTCCAGAACCGCTTTCTGGAACGGCAGCTTCGCGCGGTCCTCACATCCCGCTTTCGCAAGCTGCTCCTTCAGGGAATCCTCATCGACACGGATACCCATAGAAGAAAGCTCCAGTCCAATATCCAGAACCGGATAATATACCAGAATATCTCCGTTTAATTTCCAATCGTCATAGTCCGGAGCACGGCCATCGTGTTTCTCACCGGATTTCATCTTGTCACCAATCTGCTCGATAAATACCGCACCGTGCAGCTTCGCAATCTTGTACTCACGCTCTTTCGGTGTACAATTCGGATACATATCCTCCAGCTCCTGCGTTGTCACAAATGTGATATTCTCCGGGAGATAGCGTCCGATATATTCATACTCATATGCCATGTAGTCTTCCGTCACTTTCAGAGCCTTGTAAACCGAACGGACGATAGACTCCAGTGTCTCACGGGTACGATCCTCTTTATGAATGATCTTCTCCCAATCCCACTGATCCACGTAAATAGAGTGAATATTATCTGTATCCTCGTCACGGCGGATGGCGCTCATGTCAGTGTAAAGGCCTTCACCCTCCTGAAATCCATACTCTTTTAACGCCTGACGTTTCCATTTAGCGAGAGAATGTACAATCTCAGCCTTCCGATCCTTCTGCTCCAGGATACCAAAGGATACCGGGCGCTCCACGCCGTTTAAGTTATCGTTCAGGCCGGATTCCGGCAGTACGAAAAGCGGTGCGGACACGCGGGTCAGATTGAGCTGTTTTGCCAGTTCTCTCTGAAAAAAGTCCTTGATCTCCTTGATAGCAACCTGTGTTTCTCTTAAATCCAGTGCCGGTTTATAACCAGCCGGAGTAATTAAATGTTCCATCTGATACATCCTCTCTTTTTGCCCGGTGCGTGTCCGGCTGCCTTGCCGCGCCACAGATTCCCGCAGCCGCAATTCATCCTTTTCAAGTCATAACAGGCAAACACGCGCCTTTTAAGTCATTTCATGTTATTGTTTCGTGCGGAATTGTCCGTTCAGAAAGCTTCCATCTATGAACAATAATCATTTGTTAGCTATTATATCATTGATATAGGAAAATGGGAACAGGTAAAATAGGAAAAACCGTCCTGAAAATTTATCTGAAGAATGGGTAAAGCCCCAATGCTGCATCTGGAATTCCAAGATGGATTTTCGCAATTAACTGCCTCGTTTAAAATAAATGAAGATGTTCACACGCCTTATAAATTCCGTCTTCCTCGATCGGTGCCGTCACATAATCGGCTACTTTTTTAAGCGCATCCACCGCATTTCCCATCGCCACGCCAATTCCAGCTTCCTGCACAACCTCAATATCGTTCATGCTGTCACCAAATGCCACCGTATCGGACAGATCCTCTTTCTCCCCAAAATACGCCGCCAATCTACGAAGCCCATCCGCCTTGGAGTTGCCTTTCTCGACTACATCTGCGCCGTGACCGCTCGCGAACATCGGCAGTTTTAGGGTGGGGAACTCCCGTTCCATCTCCTCCACCTGCTCACGGCAACCAACAAACGCTAACGTCCTTACCGGCATCGTGAGCATCTTCCACGGATCCTGAAACTGCCGTCCGCAGCTCCCCCAAAAACGGACATCGTTTGCCGCAATGATCTCCGGGTGAATATAGTAATCCTCATCCCCCACCGTCATACCGATTCCAAAGCCTTTTTCATCACAGAACGTCAGAACGTGCCGCAAGAGCTCTGGGTCAAATATATGCTCAAACAGGAGTTTGTTCCCTACGGTAATCTTCGTCCCATTCATATGTACAATCGCGTCCGGGCGTACGATATCCCGGTACGATGTGCTGTAATAATTATCCATATCGCGTCCCGTCGCCAGCACAATCTTGTACTTCGGGCGCAATTTTTCAATCGCCTCCAACGCACTCGGTGTGATCTGGTTCGTCCGGTGGTCTAAAAGGGTCATGTCTAGGTCAAAACTTATCATTGTGTATCTCCCCTTGGTTTTAGTTAATCGAGTAGGAGACGGTAACTAACCGCCGTCCTCTCACAGTGTTGTTGTTGTGGCATTCGCCAAATATTCATGCAAGCATGGCACTTGACTCATTGCTACACGCAAAAAGGACACTCTCAAATTTTCACTTGGAAAGTGTCCTTGAAGTACAAAATATAAAATTGAATGCCGCACAAAACGTATTATTAAGCATTATCC
>JBNMLY010000090.1:0-9187 GCA_050875065.1 Otoolea sp.
TCTGAATATAGTCCGGTTCCGCAATCTGAACATCCGTTCCCAAAAGACATCTTTTTTTCATAAATGCCGCGATGTTATTCCGGTACGCCCTGCTAAGTCTGGGACATTTCTTTTCCGACCACGGTTTGACCGCCACCGTCACCCGGTTCTGATCCCAGTCCGATTTCACTACCTTTACCCGATCAATCATCAACCCTGGCGTTCTCTTTACAAGCGTCTCATAGTCCTCCTCGGTCACTGCTGTATATCGCTTTGCCAGATCCGCTTCAAACCGCAGAAACGCATGTTCCGTCGTCTCCCGGTCCTGCCCTCCGGTCACATCCTCAAAATTCCAGGCTGCAAACAGTGCTTCTTCTTTCCGCTCTGCCTGCTTGGGATGGATCTGACCCTGTTTTACATTTCCGCGAATACCCTCGGTCTGACTCATCCTCCGAAGCCTTATCATTCCTTCCGGGGGCATTCCATGAAATCCGTCTCCAAAACAGATATTTCCCAGTTCTCCGTCTACCACGAAATGGCGATCTTCCGGACCTGACCCTGCAAAGTCCTCGACCCGCACCCATGGTTCAAATTCGCCCGGATGTTCCGGATTCTCCGCTTCCAGCTGCACCGATTCTGGAATTACCCCCGTGATTCCAAGGGAGAATCTCTGCGACGGAAATCCTGTTCCTTCTCCCAGGATCTGACCTTCGATTCTCTGCTCCTGGGAAAGCTCCACCGGATTCAAATAAAGCTGTGACAGAAGTGGCGCTGCATCGTACTCCCCGGCTGAGAACACGAACCGGATCGCCCTGCTTCCTCCCTCTTTCAAAGTTTCCGGGAGACGGATCCGTATGATTCCGCTGTACAGGAACGCATATGTATCATCCCGCTTAAGCTCACATTTTTTCCAGGTTTCCTCCCCGTCTTTTTTCTCTCCGTCCAGGCATTCGACCTCGATATCTGCAAACGCTTCAAACTCTCCCGAAACAGGATTCCGTTTCACTCGCTCATCCTCTTTCAGACACATATACACGCCGTAAACCGTGCCTGCGGTCAATGGGCAGTCAAATTCCAGCTCCAGAAACGGTTCTTCCTCCGGCGTCTCCGAAAAAAGCGGAACACGCATCGCAGTCCCACCCTCAGCCCACTGCCGTTCTGTCAGAATTGCTCTCCTTTTCCGGCTTCCCGTCCGGATCCAGTCTAACTTTCCCGCATACAGGCTGACTGTTTCCACCGCGCAAAACGGGATATTCCCCGCCTGAAATTCCGCCCCCTCTAAGAGCCGTGTTTCTTTTTTTACCGGATAACAGGAGACGACTGCCTTCGCCGGATGGATTTCTTTTCGTTTCATTCCCAAAAGTTTCAGATAGACCGCCTCATTTTCCAGTCCTATCTGATTTAAATGAAACTCCTGTACCTCCTTCATCCATGCAAACAGTTCCAGCATGGCAATTCCAGAATCATTTTCATTGAAATTGCTCCATTCCGGATACAGAAGCGGAATTCTTTTCCGGGCATTTTCAAAAATGTCCTGAAATGTATCTTCATCCAAACGAATGCTGGGAATCACTCTGACACACCCCCTGTTATAATATCAATCTGATGGTTTCCCTCGACTGCAACTGCAAATGGAAGGGTTTCCGCCTCGTCCGGATCCAGATCCGTCCATTTTCCATTGCGCTCTATCTGGAGGATCAGGCGCAGCTCTGTCACCATGCCAACTCCCTGAATCCGCCTTAGTTCATTTAAAATCTGGATTGGTTTTGGAAGCTCGCCGATCTTCCAGCCGTTTCCCTGAAAATTTCCCTCCATCGGATCCAGAAACCGATGCAGCTTCGTCAAAATCCGCTGCCGTGTTTCCAATATCTGGTTCATATCCGCCACCCGCACCTGCGCTTTGACGGAAAGAACCACAAACTCCGGTTCCAAAATCCGAAATTTCCCGCTCTCAAGCAGTGATACCGGCAATTTATCCCTCATATATTGAAGGCATTCCCGTCTGACCTGATAAAAGTTTTCCCGTTCCTTCGCATGATCCCGAATCAGAAGCACCAGATGGATCGCTCCCTGGCCTGGAAAACACTTTGCCTGCAGGATGCTGCCGCTGCTCTCCAGCGCCAGCGCCTCATAATCTCCCGCCGTTACTGCACGTCCACGATGTCGGAATGCACGTCCCTGCCGCAAAATCGCCTGCTCCACGTTCTCCCGGTCCGCGCCGCCAAACAGCGGCATCGGGTTCGTAACCTGATTGACAAATCCGGTCGTCTCCCGGAAACGGTTCACGGCTCCTGCCGGGACATTTCCCTTTTTTCCTCCACCGCACCGGTATTCCACACGGATCGAACTTCCCTCACAGGGATCCGGAATCCGCCCATGCACGCCATCGGAAAACCGCAGGATTCCTTCGTTCCGATCCAGCATATAATGGCAGTCATCCGCATCCGACGACGCAAAATTTTCCCGTTCTTCCCAGCAAATCCAGACAAACCGGCTGGTTCCATCGTCTGTTTTCTCCGTGCGTATCTCCTTCTTCTCCCGCAAAACTGCGATCTGCTCATCGGTATATTCCGCATGTTCCCTCACCCACACGTTCGCGCTGGTGATATCTCCACGTGTCAGATAAAACACCGCATTTTTCTCATTTGCCTCAATGGAAAAGAGCTCCTCCTCCATCGTTTCCTCCGCGCTTATTTCCGTCGCATTCATCCAGATGGACTTTATCACTGCACGCCCTTCCTCCGCGCTTTCCTGCTCCATCTTGAGCTTCCGGATACGGATCCAGAAACGCTTTTTTCCCCATAAAAGGGTCGATGTAAAGTCTGCATTTCCAAGCACCGTCACAATGCCCGTCTTTTCAAACCCACCAGTCCCATCGATCAGGTTTAACGGCTGCCACGCGTTCCGGCTGAAATACTCATACCGCAAAAGCCTTCCTGTTCTCTTTCCAGCTTCCATCTGAAACAGGATGCGGACCGGTCCCTGTTCAAACGGGGCATCAAAGCCGATATACAGCGTTTCCGTGATTTCCGGCAGCGCCAGAAATGGTTTCAGACTTTTTCCATCCTGAAAATAATCGGCTGGCTGGATGCGCTCGGACTGCATATGATTTTGCACCACTAAAAGCTCCGGAACCGGCAATGGCGCATGATACTGGTACTCAAATCCCGTATCACGCAGAACCGGTGTGATATACTGCCCGTTCCAGCGGTAGAGATTCTTCATTTTGAGGATTCTCGCCCGGATATACAAGCCCTCTGCCGACTGGACGAGAATCGGCGTCAGATCGTCCGGACATTGAAACACAATCTCCGTCCTTTTTTCAAGCTGATCCGAGGACGCCCTGAAAATACCTGCATACTTATCACTCTCCGGCAGTTTCCTCCAGTCATTTCCGTTGTAATATTCCCAGATAACCTCATCGATCCCGATATCATATTCCGGATCGGGCATAAAATCCGCCTGTTTCATGATGAGTTTCCAATCGCGTTTTCGTTCCTGCCCATAAGTTTCGGATGGAATCCGAAGGAAACTCATCTGGAACGACAGCGTGATCTGTGCATGCTTCTGGGAGAGCGCCTGCTCAGACGCAAAATAGACTTCCTCATAAAGTCCCATCTGCTCGCCAAACGGAAGGTATTCGCCGCGCTGTTCCACCCCGCCGGCAAATATCACATCCGGTATATTCCGGTGACAGGAGGACATCACACGGATATCCGCAGCCTCCAGCCCGGACAGACGCGAAATATCTTTGCAGCGGATCCGGATCCAATACGTTTCCGTCTCCTGAATCGCGCACCGTTCCATCTTCGGCTGCCCCGCCTCTTTATAGAGAAGAAGCTCTCCCTCGTCCCGCGCCAGCCGCACCGACGCAAACGGCTCGAATCCTTCGCCTGCTGAATATTCAGCTACCGCACACGCCGGATCTGCAAGCGCCTCCAGAAGTTCCATCTCCTCTTTCCGGTTTCTGGTTCTTCGAAGCGCCAGCCGGATGACCCCTGCCTCTTTCAGAAAGACGGCATAACTATGCGCCAGATACAGAAGATGTTCCTGTTTATTTTCTCCGACCGCCTCAAACAGAGGCAAATTGCCCGGTGTGTTCTGCCCTTCCTTCATCTCGATCGGATAAATTCCATCCTTTTGGGGGATTACCTGAATCATATCCCGAATTCGGGAAGGCGTCACATAGACGTCATTCCGGGTTTCAAAAACAATCTCCTCCCCCTCATCTCCCTCCGTCCTTGCAAGGAGACCGGTTCCCCGACGGATTCCCGTTCCATCCGCCTCCTGGTTGACCAGTCCAAATACGGCATATCCCGATGCCGGTCTCGCCGGTGCCAGGGAAGTTCCTGCACATTGAAAGAAATCCAGCATATGTTTCTTCGGAAGCTGGTCATACTTTTTCAGGGTATCTTCATGCATCCCGGCAAACAAAAGCGCCAGCGCCGTTCCTCCGTCTGGATGTTCCAGATCCATGCGCCATTCAGGAGTATAGGAAGACGCACGTTCCCTTATTTTTTCGATTAATTCTCTGGAACTGTCCCGTCCCATATCCGGTATTTTCATTCATCTTCCCTCCCTGCTTTATCTGTATTCTTCCGAAAAGTCATTCCATTTCTTTCTGCAAATCTGCAAAGCATCCGTCTATTCAAATCCTTCCTGCAAGTAGAACGGAAATACATAGTTGTATGGATTGTTGGTTGCCCGGACGCGGAAGGAAACCCGAATCATTAGGGCGTTCTGCTCGCTTCCAGGACTGACCGACGCCTCCACCTCTTCAATCCGCGGTTCCCAGCGTTCCAACGCCTCTTTGATCTCGCGCTCCATCTGCACGGTCGTTCCATAATCCATCGTCTCGTACACAAACTGTTTCAGACCGCATCCAAATTCCGGGCGCATCACACGCTCGCCGCGTCCCGTCATCAAAATCAATTGGATCGATTCCTTAATATTTTCCTCTTCGCTGCTCATCCGAAATCTTCCGGTTGTCTCATCTATCTCCAGTGGGAAATGGAAGCCCGTTCCCAAAAATTCCCGTTTTCCTCTCCCGTCCATATGCTTCCCCCCGTTTTGCTGATTTTTGATGTTTTAATTAATCTTTACCATGGCTCCTTTTAGCTGTGCAACCCCGGATGCCTCCACTTTTAAGGTTCCTTTCGCCTTCATCTCCACCGAAGTTCCCTCTACTTTCAGGGATTGTCCCTGGATCTCCGTCGTCTGCTTTCCGTTGACACAGATCTGGGAGGCTGAAAGCTCTATTTTTCCGCTCGCTCCATCCAGTAAAATCTTAGCCTCTTTACTCGCAAGCTCCAGTTTCTTTTCCGCCGAAACCGAAATACTGTTTGCTTTCCCATCGATCACGATCGTATCTTTTCCCTGTTTATCTGAAATCTCTATCTTCTGATTCTCATCATCGATCGTAAGAAGCTGTTCGCCCGGTGTTTTGACCGAAAGCTTTTCTTTTCCCTTTTCCTCGGACAAAACCAGCTCATACCCGCCTTTGGTCCGGATCTCCTTGATCGTATTTGCCTCATTCGCCGTTTTTTCCGGAAGCGGGCTTTCACTGTTGTGAAGGCAGCCCAGCACGATAGCATTTTCCATGTCGCCCATGATAAATCCAACCAAAACCTCGCTTCCTATCTCCGGGAGCGCATAAGAGCCAAATCCTTTTCCCGCATATCCGTGCAGCACCCGGATCCAATCCGAGGTTTTCGCTCCCTTTACCCCCAGAATGTATTCCACTTTCACACAGCCCGGATGTTCCTTATCCCAGTTTTCCTTTACGATCGCCGTTGCCAGATCTGCCATCTGCCTTCGGAACTCCGGGGCAGACGAGGATGCTTTTGTGTCCAGAATCTCTTTAAACAAATCCATGCTATTCTTCCTTTCCCCCAAGTTCAAACTGGGTGGTATACCCATCCTCGCCGATACAGTGCTCGACCGACAGGATCTCATACGTCCCGTCCAGCCATTTATCCAGTTTACAGATCGTCAGGCATCTCCCCGGCACAATCTGCGGAATCCCGATACAGCTTCCCGAACATTGCACCATCTTCTGTTTTTCTTCGTCCAACGCTTTCTGCGCCTGAAGCCCTGCCTGCTGTGCATCGCCCTCCGAGTCAACGGTCACACATTTTAGGGCGGGGGATGGAATTACCCGTTTCTGATATTTTGCCTCCAGCGTAATCTCCTTTTCCAACAGGGTCGTCTTCTTATCTGAATCGATCATCTGTACCTTGACCGTCTCATATATATAATTTCTCTCACATGAAAAAGAAAGAAGATCGCGCCCCCACTCCAGTGAGAGAACGGACGACTTTTTCCGTAAGGCATCCATAAAATACACTTTTCCTGCCAGCACCAGAAAATCCCGGCATTCCATCTTGCACAAAATATCTTTGACAAACGTATAATCATTCCCCTTTTGTGTCATCTGGCGCATCTCTGTGGCGTTCACCGGTGCATCCGTTTTCAATTCTTTGTACATGGAGCGGTAGCGTTTCATCACTTCCTGAAAAATCTCTGTATATGATTTTCCTGTATAAATCCGTCCGCCCCCGTCATTTTCCTGCATCAGGCGGATCAGATCCACCGCCGTCACGGACAATCTGGGCGTATCGCTGTACTCATAATTTACACTGTGGATATAGCCGCTGAACAGGTCTACCAATTCTCCCGCGTAACCAAATTTCGCCTGAATCTGTTTTCCGGGTTTTAAAAGTTCTTTCACCTTATCTGAAAAACTTCTGGCTTCCAGATCATAGGCATTTAAAACATCAAACGTCAGAGAGCCAGCGGCATCCGCCGACAGTTTCAGGCGAACCGAGTCAATATATAAGGTTCCCTGCTTCGAGGAACGGCGGATCTGGCTTCCATCGATCTCTATGCTGAAATCCGGAATCATAAAATTTCCCGTTTTCTGCCGCAGATCTTCCATCTTATACCTGGCTTCCATCAAATCTGCCATCTGCCGTCCTCCTTTCCTTTTCTCCTAAAACTATGTGCGTTGCTCTCCTGCCTGTCCTGTCAATGTTTTCCATTCTCTTTTTGCTAAAGAGCCGGCAGTCTCAAAACCTGCCCCGGTTTTATCTGGAGCGGATTTGCAATGCGGTTTTCCCTTGCAATTTCCTTCCATTTCTCCGGATCTCCGTATTCTTCGTATGCCAGCGCCCACAAGCTCTGCCCTTCATGAAGGGTGCGGCATTTCGTCCGATCCGGCGATTCCAGCGGTACGCGTGTATTTTCATTTCCAATCGAGCGGAAGGTCACTTCCAGCTTGGCTCTGACCGGCATTCCATTCGCTAAAAACATGGTAAAGGTCTGGTTTAGTTCTGTGATCACACCGCTGAACATGAGTGAACCATAACGGAACGTTACCTTCGGTGGACGGTGTTTTTTCGGATCCAGCGCCATCAGCTTGGCGATTCGCTCCGTCTGAATCCGGACATCGGAACCACTTTCTTCTTCACTTTTCTCTCCTGGCGGCACATAGGTATCAAACATCAGGGTAATTTTCAGGCTTTCCGCTTCCCCCGCAATATACTGCGTAAATGGATTATCCATTCCCAGAACCTTTTTTTCTGCATATGAAGTGCTTCTGGAAAGATTGTATTCGGCTGGATTGAACTGAACTTTTATCTCCTGGCTCTGACCTTCCGGTATCAATACGGCTTTTTCATATCCCATCTCATACTCCTTTCCCGATCGTCTCCCACCTATGTTCAATATCCCCTTCGGATCTTCTCTGTACGGAATTGTCTCTGCAATTCCTTCATTACCTTGCCCGTCAGATTTTGTACGGACATATCGCGTTTCTGCGTATCCATCAGGCGTCTGACCTCTTCATTAACCTGCTTCATCTGTGTGTGCAGCTCTTTCCGTATCCCATCAATTTTCTTTTCCTGCTCGATCAGGGCTGTACGGGTATAACCCGTGTTTTTGCGAAGAATTCTCGTTTCCTCCTGGGTCTGCGTGAGTGTGGCAGATATAGCGGAGACCTCCGAACGAACCTTCGTTCGATCCATTTTTCGGCTTTCTGGTACCGTATACTGAATCTTGGCAGTTGTAGATAATTCAGGCAGCGAAATAAGCTCCTGCCCTGCCTGATCGCCTGACCTTTTCCCAACAGACTCCAATATCTCCGTCCGTATTTCCCAGTTTCCTGCTAGAATCTCCAGCCGCGGAATGACGCGTTTTATTGTCTTTACACCATGATTCTGTGGAAGCGCTGTGAATCGTATTTTTTCCTGTTTTTGCTTCAAGGTTTCCGAAACCAGCTTTTTCAACCTTATATTGGTATGTGTTTCAACGATATGCGTTTCGCTGAATCCACTTTTCCTTGTCTCTGTCGCCACACGAAACCGTTCCAAAACCGTTTCCATCGTTTTACTATTTTTATTTTTTCCCAATCGTTCTACTGCACTTGGAAACAGGCGGTTTCCTGTGAGTCGGTGTACCAGCATTGACTGACCCGATAATTCTGACCACGGAAGCATTTCCGCATTCTGCGTGGAAATCAAAATTCCATATTGATTCAAGTCCTTTACGAATACAGGAGAACGCTCCCACCTATCTTTGCCGACAAGTCGCTGCCGCTTCTCTTCTGACTGCTTTTCTTCCCGCTCCATCCGTTCCAGGTAATTTTCCGATTGTTTTTTTCTCTGGGAAGCACTTTCCGACAGATTATTTAACAGGATTTTCTCTTTATCTTGGCGGCTCTCATCCGGCGCTTTCTTCGATTCCCGATACACCAGTGAACGCTCCGGCATTTCCCTCCCCGCCTTCTCCGCCACTTCTTTCGTTTCCAAATACACCAGTGAACGTTCCGGATGTTTCAGAATTTGTGTTTCTTTTTCAAGCTGGATTCGCGTCTCAGTCAGTTTTTCCTGCTGCCAAATCTGTTCTGACTGCACCTTTTGCAGCTCTGTCTGGGTATTAAGCAACTCGAATTGTGCCTTCTGCTGCTCGGTCTGAGTATTACGCAACTCCGGCTGTGCCTTCTGCTGTCGTTCTTCTTGACGGACAAACTCGCGTTGACTTTCCTGTTGCTTCTCGCTCCAATGAATCGACTCCTTGAGATTTTCCATCTGTTTCTCTAACCGACTCTCTCGACGCTCTATCTCCCGCTGACTTTCTTTCCCACTTTCTATTTCCCGTTCATGCGCTTTCTCTGACGGGCTCTCCCACTGTCTCTCTGCACGCGACTGAA
>JBNMLY010000091.1:0-9140 GCA_050875065.1 Otoolea sp.
ATATCATCGGAAGCGGACTGGCGTCACTGGCCGCGGCGTGTTTCCTCGTGAGAGATGCCCAGATGCCGGGAGAAAATATTCATATTCTGGAAGCGATGGATATAGCGGGCGGCGCGTGTGACGGCATTCAGGATCCGACCCGTGGATATGTGATGCGCGGCGGCCGTGAGATGGAGGATCATTTCGAGTGCCTGTGGGATCTGTTCCGCAGCATTCCGTCCCTTGAGGTACCGGGGGCATCGGTTCTGGATGAATATTACTGGCTCAATAAGCATGATCCGAATTATTCCCTTTGCCGTGCGACGGTGAACCGGGGCGAGGATGCGCACACAGACGGTAAATTCCGCCTGAGCCAGAAGGGCAGCATGGAGATCATGAAGCTGTTCTTCACGAAGGACGAGGATCTGTACGACAAAACCATTGAGGATGTATTTGACAATGAGGTGTTTGATTCCGATTTTTGGCTGTACTGGAGAACAATGTTTGCGTTTGAGAACTGGCACAGTGCATTGGAAATGAAACGGTATTTCCAGCGTTTTATCCACCATATCGGCGGGCTTCCGGATTTCTCGGCACTCAAATTCACACGCTACAACCAGTATGAATCGCTGATTCTGCCGATGAAGAAGTATCTGGAGGCAGCAGGCGTTCAGATCCAGTTTGGCACTGAGGTCACGAATGTGCGGTTTGACATTCATGGTGAGAAGAAAGTGGCGAGGGCGATCGAGTATGTGAAGGGCGGCGAGAAGAAAGAAATCGCGCTGACCGAGGATGATTTCGTCTTTATCACAAACGGAAGCTGTACCGAGGGAACCATCTACGGCGACCAGAATCAGGCGCCGGTCGAGGGAGCGGAGGTACGCACCAGCGGCTGCTGGAGTCTGTGGCGTCAGATTGCCGCGCAGGATCCGTCATTTGGACATCCGGAGAAATTCTGCTCCGATATCCAGAAAACGAACTGGGAATCGGCTACGGTCACAACGTCGGATGAGACGATCATTTCCCAGATCCGCAAGATTTGCCGCAGAGATCCGAGAAGCGGCCGCGTCGTAACGGGCGGTATCGTGAGCTGCCGTGATTCAAGCTGGCTGCTTAGCTGGACGATCAACCGTCAGGGACAGTTCAAGGCGCAGGATAAGGACGAGGTATGCGTATGGGTTTACAGCCTGTTTACGGATGTACCGGGCGATTATGTGAAAAAACCGATGCGCGCCTGCACCGGCAAGGAGATCACGGAGGAGTGGCTGTACCATCTTGGAATCCCGGAGGATCAGATCGAGGATCTGGCGGAGAACCATGCGAATTGTACACCGACGATGATGCCGTATATTACTGCATTCTTCATGCCGCGCCGTGCGGGAGACCGTCCGGATGTCATTCCGGATGGCTGCGTCAATGCGGCATTTCTGGGACAGTTTGCGGAGACGCCGCGCGATACCATTTTTACGACAGAGTACTCCGTCCGTACCGCGATGGAAGCCGTGTACGGACTGTGCGGCGTAGACCGCGGCGTGCCGGAGGTATGGGGAAGTGTTTACGATATCCGCGAACTTCTGGACAGCACGGTCAAGCTGATGGATGGCAAATCGCCGCTGGAAATGAAGCTGCCGATGCCGTTTGAAGCACTCAAAAAGCCGATTCTCCGGAAGATTGACAAGACGGTGATCGGAAAGCTGCTGCGTGATCATAGCGTTCTGAAGGACTGGATGGTGTAAGAAATTTAGAGGTATATAGTTGCGGTAGATAAGGAAAAATAGAAAGTCCTGTGATTTGGTAAAATGTATCGAAAAAAGTGAAGAAATATGGTAGAATAAAAAATAACCTGTTTTCATCAATAAAAAGGAGGGTAATGGGATGGCTAACAAATATTCAGGAACCCAGACGGAAAAGAATCTGAGGGAGGCTTTCTCTGGCGAATCACAGGCGAGAAACAAATATACCTATTTTGCATCAAAAGCAAAAAAAGAGGGATTTGAGCAGATTTCTGCCCTGTTTTTAAAGACTGCGGATAATGAGAAAGAGCACGCAAAGATGTGGTTCAAGGAGTTGAACGGATTGGGAAATACCGCAGAGAATCTGGTATCCGCAGCGGATGGTGAGAATTATGAGTGGACGGATATGTACGACGGATTTGCCAAGACGGCCGAGGAAGAGGGATTCCCAGAGCTGGCAGCGAAGTTCCGTATGGTAGCGCAGATCGAAAAGCACCATGAAGAACGCTACCGTGCTCTGCTTCACAACGTGGAGGCACAGGAAGTATTTAAAAAGAGCGAAGTGAAAGTATGGGAATGCCGAAACTGCGGACATATCGTAGTAGGCGAGAAAGCGCCGGAAGTTTGTCCGGTATGCGCACATCCGCAGGCGTATTTTGAGGTCCATGCGGAGAATTACTAAATTTGGAAATTTATCTGGCAAACAGGTGCTTTTTGAGAGAGCGTGAGAAGTAAGATGTATTTCTAGATGATGGAAATGATTGAGTTTTGGGGATATGGGTAAGAATGGATATGCCATGGACGGGATCTTATAAGAGGTTCTGGTCTGTGGCATATTCTATTTAAAAATGTAAATTGCTTCCAAGCGGATTTTACTTTTGGATGGAATGCAGCCAGATTTTGGAAAAAAGAAACGATGTTTTTTGCTGCTAAAAATAAAAAATCAGTATGAAAGATATGCTTCGGTCTTGCTATTTGGAGGAGAATTGGATATAATTAAGCAAGAACTGATGTTCTGTACTTGGAAGGGGACAGATGATGGAGCGAAATTATTACATGGTCCGCGCGATGCTTTCGCGGGAGGAAGATTTCCGTATATTTTTTGAACGTAACGTGGTGGCGGTCGGCTGGAGTGAAGTGGATTTTTCGGCATTTTCGGATATGGATTTGCTCCGTGAGGCAGTCCATAAGGAATATTTTTCCGGTTCCGACCGGGTAGCACAGGTGATTTCCAAGCAGCTCAATGAGGTGCGGCGTTTTAAGGAGATAAAGAAAGGCGATTATATCGTGGTTCCCTATTATTCCTATGTGGCGCTGGCGGTTGCGGAAGAGGGAGAACTCTATGAGGAAGATGCATATGAACAGGATCTGGCGAACCAGCATCGAGTGACATACCGATATCGGGATGGAAAGATTCTCACGGTGCTGAGAAATGAGTTGTCGGAAGGACTGCAGCGCCGACTGCGTGTCCGGGGCAACACGGTTTCAGATTTGTATGAGTTTAAGGATGAGATCGAGCGCCTGTTTGAGAGGCGGTCATACTCATATTCAGAGGAAATACAGGTACTGGAACGCAGAGAGATGAAGAAGTTAAAGGAACGTCTGCTGCAGAATATCCGGACGGGGAATACGAATCTTCAGACTGGCGGGATTGGCTTGGAACATCTGGTCTGTGAACTGATGCAGTGCGAGGGCTACAAGGCGCAGGTGCTTGATAAGCGGACGTTTGGGGCAAATGCAGATGCAGATGTGCTGGCGGTGCGCGATGACGCCTTCCAGTCGGTTCGGATTCTGGTGCAGGTCAAGCACCACCAGGGGATTTCCAGCCGGAGTGGAATCGATCAGATCATAGAGGCGCTTAAGGATCCGCGGTATGAGGACTGCCACGGCTACTTTATTACCAGTGCAGCGCTCACGCCGGAAGATGTCGAATACGCCAGGCAGCACGACATCGGTGTGATGGATGGCGGGGATCTGATGGAGCTGCTGGTAAGCCAGCTGGGGGCACTTTCAGAGACAACGAGGCGTCAGCTGGGGATCCTGCCGATTCCTTATTGTGTATAAAATGGTGGGAATCACCATATAAAGGATATGAAAAGCACATGGGACATTTTGGATAGATTTGTATGAAAGCGTCTATTTTATCATTTGCACCAGATGTTTCAGAAGAACAATGCTGCGCGGAGCATTGGATGGATGTAGAAAATGCGTCAGAATCCATAAAAATGACGCGGAAAGAAATGGAACATTTGAATGCACAGATGTTTCAGACACTCGGAACGAAGATAAACGATTTGAGAAATGAATCGTCCGCTCAGAATTGGGTGAAAACAGAACTTCATATCAAATATGGTATTGCAACGTCACAGGGGTTGATTAAACGGTTTCCAACGGAAGAATTTTTAGCCGATGAGGAGGATCCGTCCGATCCCGAGTGGGACGAGGCGGCGCTCTGTCTATGCAGGGTGGGGGAACCGCTTTTGATTTTGGATTCGGTGCAGGATGGAACCTATCTGTATGTCCGGAGTGAATGCAGCGAGGGCTGGATACCGGCGGAATCGGTGGCAGCCTGTCAAAACCGGGAGGAATGGTTGCTGGCTGCATTTCCGATCCATCCGTTCGTCGTAACCGGTGATATGGTCTGGCTGGAAGCAAGTGCAGTTTATCCGGGAACCAGTGCGTACCGACTTCGGATGGGGACGGTGCTGGAAGCATGCATGGAAGAGGAAATCGCAGAGATAAAAGAAACAATAGTGGCAATAGAGACAACAGAAACACGGGCAGAGCAGAGTGTGCAGAACAGACTTTCTTGGAATAATTATGTCGTGTGGCTGCCATGCCGCGCACCGGATGGCAGTTTCTTCCGGCAGAAAGGATTGATTCCGATGAGCCGGGATGTATCGGTGGGGTATCTGAATCTGACAACCGGGAGGATTCTCAGGCAGGCTTTTAAGTGCCTGGGCGATCGCTACGGCTGGGGCGGAATGCTGGAGAGCCGGGACTGTTCTTCTTATATCCGGGAGATATATCGGTGTTTTGGGCTGATTCTGCCGCGCAATACGACCGAACAGGTACAGATGCCGGTCAGAAAAATAGACCTGGCGGGACGATCCTGTTCTGAAAAAGAGCTGATTTTAAAGCAATTAGAACCGGGCACACTCTTATATTTCCCAGGTCATGTGATGATGTATCTGGGATATGAGAATGGCAATTTTTATGTCATCAATGATGTGAGCCGGCTGGTAAGGGAAAATGAGACAACGCCGGTGAGGGTCCGTTCTGTGATTGTCAATACGCTGGCCATCAGGCGGCCGAATCTGCGGACATGGATGGAGGAGCTGACGCTTGCGCTAATTCCCTGGGAAGGGGGGATGATTTCAAAGAATAAATGATAAGAACAAATGTAAGAAGCCAAGTGTATAAGACTAGAACGTTGGCAGAGAGGTAAAGGAGTAAAAAGTATAAAATATACATGAAACGAAAAGTAGAATGTATGAGTGCGTAAGGAATGGAGTGTACAGCAAATAGAAGAGGGAGAAAAGAGAGATGAAGGTAATTGTATGTGTAGATAATAGGAACGGCATGATGTTCAATCACAGACGGCAGAGCCAGGACCGGGGGGTGCGGAAGCGGGTTCTGGAGCTGACAGGCGGAAAAAAATTGTGGATGAATGCGTACAGCCAGAAGCAGTTTTTACAGGATTTGCAGGAAAATGGAACTATGCCAGGAGGACAGGGAATATCCAGGCGGCCAGAACAGATTCAGGTGGATGAATCGTTTTTGGAGAAAGCGGGAACGGGTGAGTACTGTTTTGTCGAGGACAGGGATGTCGTCCCGTATGAGGGCCGGATTGAGGAGGTGATTCTCTGCCGCTGGAACCGGGATTATCCGGCCGATATGTATTTTAAACTGGATCTGAGTGGTTGGAAGCTGGTGGAAACGCAGGAATACGCGGGTTCTTCGCATGAAAAAATCACAGAAGAACGCTATGTGCACGAGTAAATAAAAAATATGCATAGAAAGTAAGATTAGAAATAAAACAGTAAGTCAAACATAAAAAGCAAGTCAAATATAAAGAGAGCCGGTTCTGCGCCTGAAAAAGATAAGAGGGATGATGTATCACGTGGATCATAAAAAAGTATAGGTAAATAGGATATACAGGTAAACGGGGGATGGCGGTAACCCCAATATCAGGCGGCAGAACGCGCAAATCTCAATGGCTCTGAATGCGAAAGGCTTAAAAGGAAAGGCAGAAATTCATATGAGAAAATTGAAAATGTGGCTTCTGGGGCTGGCGGCAGCGGCGATGCTGTCTGTTTCAGCGTGTGCGCAGGAGATTCCAGAAGGAAGTCTGAATGGAAATGGAAGCGTCAGCACGGAGGAAAAACAGGCGGGGAATGAGGACGGAAATGCGCAGGCGGTGTCATCGTCGGGGAATACCGGAGATCGTGTAACATCTGCTTCGGGAACATCCTTTAACTTGGCAGATGTACCGGCCTATTCCGGCCAGCCATATGTGGCGGTCAATGGAAATGTACCGTATTTTACCGAGGCAGATCTGACGGATGTTTCATTTGAAAGTTACAGCGATCTGGACAGTCTGGGACGCTGCGGTGTGGCGTATGCTTCGGTTTCACAGGATACGATGCCAACGGAAAAACGTGGTTCGATCGGAGAGGTCAAGCCGACAGGCTGGCATACGGCGAAATATGACAACGTAGATGGAAAGTACCTCTACAACCGCTGCCATCTGATCGGCTACCAGCTCACGGCAGAGAATGCTAACGCGAAAAACCTGATTACCGGAACCCGGTATCTGAATGTACAGGGAATGTTGCCATTTGAAAATATGGCGGCCGACTATGTGAAAGAAACCGGAAACCATGTCATGTACCGCGTGACGCCGATTTTTGAGGGCGATAATCTGGTTGCTTCCGGTGTCCTGATGGAGGCAGAGTCCGTCGAGGATCAGGGCGAGGGCGTGCTGTTCTGCGTGTACGTCTATAATGTCCAGCCAGGCATCACGATCGATTATGCGACAGGAGAGAGCTGGGCGGACGGTTCTGGAAATGCGGGATCAGGCACAGCCGGACAAGGAGCGGCCGGCAATGGCGGCACTCAGAATGCAGGCAGTACAGGCATCAGCCAACATTCGTCGGCAGGTTCTGGTTCATCGGGAGGTAGTTTTGGATCCTCCGGAGGAAGCCAAGCTGCGGTTCAGACCTACATTCTCAATACGAACTCGAAGAAATTTCACCTTCCAAGCTGTTCCTCTGCAACCCAGATGAAGGCGGTGAACCGGAAGGAATTTACCGGCACGCGCGATGAACTGATTGCAGAGGGGTATGAGCCATGTAAGAGTTGTAATCCTTGATACAAAAAGAATGTAAAGTGCAGTGCTTGTGTGATTTATGGTAAGAAATTGTTGAGCAGATAGGGTGGTGCTCGATAAGGCTTCAATCCTTTAAATATCTACAAGAGAATTTACCTGTTTTCGAAATGCTCCTGGCGTACACCCAGTCAGGCGTTTAAAACAGGAAGAATAATAGCTTTGCGTTGTAAAGCCAGAGCTTTGGGCGATTTCCGCGATAGACAGGCGAGAGTCGTTTAAAAGCTCCTGGCTTTTTTTGATCCGGTATTCAAGAAGATACTGGAAAATGGTGGTGCCGGTCATCCGTTTGAAAAAGCGTTCACAGTCTTCTGGGCAGAGGCAGATTGTGTCAGAGATCCCGCGCAGGGTAATTTTCTGTGCGTAGTTTGTCTGCAGGTAGTGAAGAATCTGTTTCAGTCGGTTGTTGGCGGCAGAAGCATCGCAGCGTTTATTGGAATCGGATCTGCTCTGGCAAAGAAAACGCCAGATGATGGTCCAGAGGGAAAACAGAATTCCGTAGATCTGAAACGAGCTTTCAGGCGTGTGCTCCTCGGAAAGCTGTAAAATATGGCGGGTGGATTCTGTCAGCGCAGAACCGTCGTAGGTAAGGACGTCAAACTGGAAAAAAGACAGGGTTTCCTCCTTCAAAAGGGGAAGAACCATTGCATCAGATAAAGCAGAGCCGCTGGCAGCAGTCAGAAGCGCCGGGGAAAAATTGATACAGTAGTAGGAGGCATCTGGTGTCAGCGGCAGGGCGCTGTGGACGAGGCGTCGGTTTAAAAAGATACCGCAGCCGGACGAAATTGGAAGTCTGGAACCAGGCATTTGGAAGCAGACCTCGCCGCGCTCGACCAGGCAGAGCTGGAAATCTTCATGCCAGTGCCAGTTCACAAGTTGATAGGAGGGATCAGAGAAATCTGTCTGATACACGGAAACCGGGAAATCTGGAAAAATACGAATCAGGTTTTCTTCACGGTCGGAATTTAAGGAAAGATAGTTTGTAATCATAATAACCTCAATATAATACAAAAATATGCCGATATTTTGATATATAAATAAGAATAATACCGATATAATGATAAAGTCAATAGAAAAAGCAACAAAGAAAGAAACCCATAAAAGAAAGTTTTATCGTTTCACAAAAAGAAGCATGGAAAGAATCAGAAACAGGATAAGAAGAGTTCTGCTAGTCAATATGATTTGCGGAACGATATAGAATAGAAGGGAGAGATTAGGAATGCCTGAGAAGATGGGCAGTTATATAAGTAATATAAAGGATAACGATACAAAGAGCAGGCAGAACGCCAAGGAGACGATTTGTTCTGCAGAATTTGTAGAGTCTGTAGAAAACGCTACCCCGAAATCAAAAAAAGCTCCTTCTTCGGCTGCCCGTCTCGGCACCCTCCGCTGCGTGATCGGTGCGACCAGCTGGGGATTTTCGGGAACGTGTGGGGAGGCACTTTTTTCCTCTTACCCGATCGATGCGGCGTGGGTGACGGCACTTAGGATGCTAGGGGCGGGGACGATTCTTCTGCTTGCTGCCGCCGCAAAGGGAAAACTGCCGGTGCGGGCCCTGCTTCAGGATAAGAAGGCAGTGATCCAGATGGTGCTTTTTTCTCTCCTGGGGCTGGTGCTGTCCCAGTACGCGTACTTAAACGCGATCAAATGGACCAATTCGGGAACGGCGACGGTGTTACAGAATTTATCGATTATCTTCGTGGCGGTCTTTGTCTGCGCGGCAGAACGCACCTTTCCCACGAAACGGACGCTTTTTTGTATCTGTCTGGCATTCTTGGGAGTCTGGCTGATAGCAACGGGAGGAAGAATGGACGGTATGGAACTGACGGCGAAAGGACTTTTCTGGGGAATCATGGGAGGTGTCGGCGCAGCCGCGTATTTCCTGCTCTCGAAAAATCCGGTGAAACGGTGGGGAAGTATCCCGGCGACCGGCATGGGAATGTGGATCGGCGGTGTGCTTTTATCAGGAGCAGTTCGCATCTGGGAGGTACCGTCGGGGTTAGATGGCCGTGCGGCGTTTTATCTGGGAGTATTGGTAG
>JBNMLY010000092.1:0-8952 GCA_050875065.1 Otoolea sp.
AGGCGGCGGAGATCAAGGATCCGTTCTTTAAGCAGAGCGTACTGATGATTGTGGATGCAAACGATCCGGAGAAAGTACGCCTGCTTTTGGAGCGGGAACTGGAAAACGTGATGGTGCGTCACGACCAGGCGGCGGGACTGTATGAGAAAGCGGCCAGCTTTGCGCCGTCCTTTGGTATGATCGGTACCCTGATCGGTCTGATCAACATGCTGAAAGGTCTGGACCTGAGCGGCGGCGGCTCATCCAGTATCGGACAGGATATGTCCGTCGCCCTGATTACAACATTTTACGGTTGTATTTTGGCAAACGTTATTTTTAACCCGATTGCAAAGAAACTGAGAATCCGTCAGGATGAGGAGGAGCTTTTCTGCTCCACGATTATCGAGGGAATCATCGCGATTCAGGCGGGAGAAAATCCGAAATATCTGCGGGAACATCTCCTGACATCCCTCAAGCAGTCGCAGCAGCGTAAGCTTCTTGCGAAAGCAGGGGACGGAGGCTCTACGGAGGAAGAGAAGGCGGAGAAATGAAAAAGAAAAGTCGTCCTACCGATGGCGGTGGAAACTGGATGGATACCTATGGAGACATGGTAACCCTTTTGCTGACTTTCTTTATTATGTTGTACTCGATGTCGACGGTGGATGCGCAGAAATGGAATGTTTTTGTCAAGAGCCTGGGAAATACCGAGGAACAGAGCGACGATGCCTTTACGATCAATGAAGAATACTCAGAAGTACCCGAGAAACATGAGACGGGAGACATCGGAGATGAGGAGATTGCGAAAAACAACGAGGTAGAGGACGTGAGTACGCTTTATCTGACGATCGCGCGGGCGTTGAGTGCGGCAGAGATTGATGGTGCCACGGTAATCCGGGGTGATGATTATACATATGTTTCTTTTTCCAACAATGTGTTTTTTGCGGCGAACAGCTATAAGCTGACTGACGAGGGGGCAGCAGTTATGCGTCTCTTTTCCCAGGCGATTGCACCGGCAGCCGAGCAGATAGAACAGATTAGCATTATGTCCCATACGGCGAAGGCTTCACAGAATTCGGAGATTGATCCGGAGATTATCCGGAAAGATCGTATGCTGTCGGCGATGCGTGGCGCGACCATCTGTGTCTTTTTGCAGGAACAGCAGATCATCCAGCCATCCAAACTGGTAGATATAAGTTATGGTGAATACCGTCCGATTGCAGATAATGCGACGGCGGCCGGAAGGGTAAAAAACCGGAGAATCGAATTCCTGCTCCTGGATAGGGGTGCCAAACAAAAGGGACTGGACGAGTATTACAGCGATTTTAAGAGCGGTAAGTACCGGGAGACGACCATTTTGACGGTGGGAAGCTCAGAGTCAGAGACAGATACGAAAAATCCAGGTGAATAAGAGAGGTTAAGGGAAGAATGGCAGACGTTTTATCACAAAGCCAGATTGATGCGCTTTTGAAATCGATGAACAGCGGAGGCGGACAGGAAGAGGGAAAAGCTGCAGATTCCCCGGCACCGAAGCCGGAAGAAAAGAAATATATCAAATATGATTTCTATAGTCCGAGGAAATTCACAAAAGAAAAGATGAAGATCCTCAGCAGCGTGTTTGAGAACTATGCGCGGATTTTAACCTCCCAGGTAAATGGTATTTTCCGGGTTATGACGGATATTACGGTTATGGAGGTACAGGAGAAGCGTTATTATGAATATGCCAATGCGCTGCATGAAAATGACTGTGTTACCTTGGTGGAGGCTTCGATCCCTGGAGAGTCCAAGCTGAGTGTTCCGATGATGATGTATGTGACGCCGGGACTCATTATCACATTGATTAATCACATGCTCGGTGGAGAGGATATCGTCAATGTAGAGAGCGATTACCGGTATTCGGATGTAGAGAAGGCGTTATATAAGAGGATTGTAGAATATTTTACGGGGGCCCTCAAAGATGGATTTTCAAATTATGTGAGCGTAGATTTCTCAGTGGAACATGTCGAAGAAAATCCAACCATGATTCAGGAGGTCGGACTGGATGAGACGGTTGCGATCGTCATCATGAATGTGGACATATCTGGAGTGGCGCAGGAGAAGATTCGAATCTGTCTTCCTGGCAATCTTCTCATGTTTATTTTCCACATCATCGACAGCCGGAAACATCTGGCGAGAGGATTTGCATACCAGGATAACAAAGAGAAAATTATGGACAATATCCGTTACTCGCGGCTGCCGCTCACGGGTCAGCTTGCTACGGTTGAAATTGATCTGCAGGATCTCTACCACATACAGGTGGGGGATGTCCTCGATCTGGGGAAACCGAAGGACAGCCATGTAAAACTCTTTGTGGGGCGTCAGCCATGGTTTACTGGACAGATGGGATGCTACAAGAAAAACGTTGCGGTTAAGATTGCGCAGCGGATTGCCTTCAAGACAGAGGGAGAAGACGAGAAAAGCGAAGAGAGTGAGGAGATTCCTGAAAGAGAAACTGCGCTTCAGGAAAGCTCTGAAAAATAAATATCAAATATAAGGAAAGAAGAGGAAGAAAAAAATGGCAAAGATTATGCTGGTAGATGACGCAGCTTTCATGCGTATGATGATTAAGAAGGCGCTGAGCGCAAGTGGTTACAGTGATTTTATCGAGGCGCAGGATGGCGCTGAGGCGGTAAAGAAATATTCTGAAGAACAGCCGGACATGGTTATCATGGATATTACTATGCCGAACATGGATGGTCTTCAGGCATTAAAGAAGATCCGCGAAGGCGATCCGAATGCGAAAGTCGTTATGTGTACCGCGATGGGACAGGAGAGCATGGTAGTGGACGCAATCAAATCGGGCGCGCGTGATTTCGTCGTAAAACCGTTTGATGCGCAGAGAATTGTAAAGACGGTAAATGATATCTTAGGAAACTGATTGATTAGGAGGAAGCTGTTATGGCATTTTTGAGTTCGTTTGATATAAGCGCCTCTGGAATGAGCGCGCAGCGCATTCGAATGGACGTTGCAGCGGAAAACATAGCCAACATGGATACCACACGCACTGCAAGTGGCGGGGCGTACCGCAGGAAAGATGTAGTTCTGGAAAGTTATTCGGACATATCGTTTGCACAGGCTATGAGGAATGCTGCAAAGGGACAGGGATTCCAAAGCCGTCATGCAGGCGTCCGGGTGTCAAACATCGTGGAAGATGACCGTCAGGGCAAAGTGGTATACAACCCGGAACATCCAGATGCAGATGCGGACGGTTATGTGACGATGCCGAACGTCGATCTTTTAAAAGAGACGGTGGACAGTATGTCAGCAACCCGTTCATACGAAGCCAACGTAACTGCTTTAAATGCAATCAAGCTGATGGCTCAGAAAGCACTGGATATCGGTAAATAGAGGACAGGAGGAAATTAAAAAATGGGCGCACTCAGCTTTAATGAGATGGAAATAGATGCTCTGGGCGAGATGATGAATATCAGTCTCGGCGCATCTGCTACGTCAATGTCGACCCTTCTTGGCTCAACGGTTCACATCACAACGCCAAGAGTAAGAATACTCACAAGAGATGAATTTGAATTCAAAAAGCTGGAACCGGCGGTAGGCGTGGAGATCGCTTACGTGGAGGGACTGGAAGGCAGCAATATCATGATGTTCAGCCGGAATGACGTGCGCATCATCGTAGGAACCCTGATGGGGGCAGAGATTCCGGACGAAGAGTTTGAGCTGGACGAGATCAACCGAAGCGCTATCTGCGAGGTTATGAACCAGATGATGGGCGCATCCGCGACCGCGTTGTCCGAGTTCCTGAAGTTTACCGTAAATATTTCGACGCCGGTTTCATTTGAAATTACGGATGCGGATGACTTTAAAAACAAGTATTTTCCGGAAGGCGTATCCATGGTAGTCATCTCCTTTATCTTGGAGATTGAGGGAAAGCTGAAAAGTGAATTCTTAAATATTATGCCGGAAAAGTTGGCAAAACGGCTGCTGGAGCCGTTCGATGTCTCCCTGACAGGGGGTGACGCGCAAGCTGCGTCGGGAACGACACAAGCAGCACCAGAACCGGTGGCGGAAGCAGTTTCGACGCCGGAAACACCGGTTGTGGAGGAGGCATCGGATCCGACGCCAGAAGTAACGGCGCCGGCACAGGAGGCAGCCCCAGCCGTGGAAACTCCGGTACAGCCAGAGGCAGCTCCGTCAGTCCCACCGGTTGTAGAAACACCTCAGGCAGCTCCGACGGTTCCTCCGGTAACAGAACAGGCAGCGACGGCACAGCCGGTTCCACCGGTCAGCGCAGTCCCGCCAGCCGCAGCCGCCGTTCCGACTCAGCCGGTAATGGCAGCCCCGACGGTGGAGATGAATCCGATGATGCTTCAGCTTCTCAATCAGATGCAGCAGTCACAGGTCGAGATGATGCATCTCATCAAGGATATGGAGAAGAAGGAGGAGAAAGTTCAGAGGGAGCCGGCGATCATCCGTCCGGGCAGTTCGCCGTCCTTAGAGGCATCTGGAACAGAAAACGGCGAGGAGAAGACCAACCAGGAGATGCTGATGAAAGTTCCGCTGGAAATCTCCGTGGAGATCGGACGCACCAAGAAACTGGTAAAAGATATCCTGGAATTTACCCAAGGTTCCCTCGTTGTGCTGGACAAGATGGCGGGAGAACAGGCGGATCTGTATGTCAACGGTCAGTGTGTTGCCCGCGGTGATATCGTAGTCGTTGAGGACAATTTCGGTATCCGTATCACGGAGATTGTGACACGGGATATTAACCCGGAAAGCCTCTAAATATGATGACGGATATTGTTTCAACAGTGGGGATGCTGCTCTCATTCGTTATCATTCTTTGCCTGAGCTGGCTGGTCAGCCGTTATCTCGGGAAGCATATGACGTACCGGAAGAAAGATGGGCGGATTCAGGTGCTTGAGCAGGCAAAGATAGGGAATGATCAGTATATTACGCTGCTTAAAGTAGACAAAACCCAGTATTTACTGGGTTCTGGTCAGGGCAGGATCAGCGTTTTAGATCGGATTGAAGGAGAGGATGCTTCATGAATGAGTTACTTTCGGGGTTAAATGGGGGAAATGTTCCGGCGTTGGACATCATTATGATGCTTACGCTTGCGGCACTTCTCCCGTCGATTGTCGTGATGATGACTTCGTTTATGCGAATCATCATCGTCCTTTCTTTTACGAGAAATGCGATGGGCGTCCAGCAGACGCCTCCGAACATGGTTCTGACAGGGATGGCACTTTTTCTGTCCCTCTATATTATGAGTCCGGTTCTGAACCAGATCAATACGGATGCGTACCAGCCGTATAAGAGGGGGGAGATTACCCAGGAGGAAGCCTTAAACCGTATGCAGGCTCCAGTGAAAGAGTTTATGCTGCGCAACACGGAAAAAGAGACGCTGGATCACTTTGTGGAGATGTCTAAAAGCGAGATCCAGGAAAATGTACAGGATTATCCCCTGACGGTTGTTACCCCGGCATTCATGACGAGTGAGCTGAAAAAAGGGTTTCTGGCGGGCTTTTTGATTTATCTCCCGTTCCTTTTGATCGATATTGTGGTGTCGACGACCCTGATGTCGATGGGTATGGTAATGCTGCCGCCGACGATGGTCTCAATTCCGTTTAAACTGCTTTTATTTGTTACCGTAGATGGCTGGGAACTTTTATTTTCCGGTCTGGTGCAGAGCTTTCGTTAGAAAAGAGGTGGGAAGATGACAGAATCAGAGATTTTGGAGGTCATGTATCAGGCGTTCCAGCTGGCGATGAAGCTGTCTCTGCCGTTTTTGCTGGTCAGTATGATCGTGGGCGTCTTGGTGGCGGTTTTTCAGGCGGCGACGCAGATCAATGAGCAGACGATGACGTTTGTGCCGAAACTGCTGGCCATTCTGGCGCTGATGGGCTTTCTGGGAAGTTCCATGCTGGTAATGCTCCAGGAGTTTACCCGCTATATTGTTACCCTGATCGCGCAGGGATAGGAAAAGGCTATGTTTGTCGTGTTTTCTATGGCAGTTATGCGCATGAGCGGGGCGATTGGTCTCAATCCTCTGTTTGCGAGAAATACGGTTCCGACAAAAATTAAGGCATATTTCATTTTCGCCTTGTCCCTGCTTTTGTATCTTTCGACAGATACGACGACGGCGGGAGTACCGGAATCTATGATAGAGTATATTGTAATGCTTCTGGGGGAATTGTTTCTGGGCGTCGTTTTGGCTTTCGCCATGGAATTGGCGTTTTTAGTCGTCCGCTTTGCAGCGTCGATTATAGACTATACCATGGGTTTAAGTATGGCGCAGGTGTACGATCCGCAGTACGGGACACAGTCGACTGTCAGTTCCAGCATTTACTATACGTTTATGGTACTTTTATTTTTCGCATCCAACGGACACCTTCAGTTGCTCGCCATTTTTTACCGTTCCGTGCAGGCGGTTCCACTCGGAAAGGTGGCGCTCAATCCGGAGATTGTGAATGTGTTGACAGACACATTTTTCCATGCGATCACGATGGGATTGCAGTTTGCATTTCCGATCATCGCGATCGAGCTGGTTACAGAGATGGCGGTGGGAATCCTGATGCGAGTCATTCCCCAGATCAATGTGTTTGCAGTCAATTTTCAAGTCAAAATTATTATTGGTCTTTTGATGATGTTATTGTTATTCTCGCCGATGGCGGGGTATATGCAGACGATTTTCGATACTATGTACCAGACAATGTGGAAGCTGGTTGTGTATATGAGACCGAATTAAAAGGAGTGTGAGACAGGGTGGCAGACAGCGGACAGGAAAAAACCGAACAACCTACCGCCAAAAAGCGCCGCGATGCCAGGCAGAAGGGCAATGTGTTCCAGAGCCGTGATGTGGCGACCGTGGTGCTTTTAGCGGGGATTTTTTCGTTTATCCGGATCATGATTTCCTATATTTACGGGCAGGTGCGCACGTATATGGTATGGATTCTGCAGGAGGTGACGGAGTTTTCCTGGGATGCGCTCTCGAAGCATTTGGCGTATGTCACCCTTATGACGTTTATCCGATGTGCGTTTCCTCTTCTTTTGGCGGCGCTTGTGTTAGGCGTTTTAGCGCATGGGATTCAGACGCGTTTTAATGTGTCATTTCAGAAACTTCGGCCTAACTTTGGGAAACTCAATCCGATTTCTGGAATAAAGAGGATGTTTTCTTTGAAAAATTTGGTGGAATTACTGAAAAGTTCCATCAAGATTGTTTTGATTTTAGTGCTGCTTTATAACATCATCAAAAAAGATCTGCAGCCGATGGCGAGTATGATTGACATGAATCCTGCAGCGTCGGCGGTCTATATGATGAAGATGATATATGATTTGATCCTGCGGGTAGGATTGGCCTTTACCGTGATTGCGTTTGCGGATTTCTTGTACCAGCGATGGGATTATGAGAAAGAGCTGCGCATGACGAAGCAGGAGGTCAAGGATGAATACAAGCAGACGGAAGGTAACCCGGAGATCAAGAATCGAATCCGGAACATCCAGCGGCAGATGGCAACCAGCCGTATGATGCAGAAAGTTCCGCAGGCAGATGTCGTCATCCGAAACCCAACGCATGTAGCGGTTGCGATCAAGTACAATCCAGATCAGGATCATGCCCCGGTGGTGCTGGCAAAAGGTTTAGATGATCTGGCGCTGCGGATCGTAAAAGTGGCGGAGGAAAATCAGATTGCTACGATCGAGAATAAACCGCTCGCCAGGGCGATGTACGCCTCCTGTGAGCTGGATCAGCCGATTCCGGCAGAGTTTTACACGGCCGTTGCGGAAATCCTGGTATACATATACAAGCAGGATGGCGAAGGCGGCCGTCTGGATCAGCTGCAGGGAGAAAATACGGAAAAGGCGGCTCGAAAATAATACTTGGAGATTGGTGGACGAATGAAAAAGTTATTAAGTTATTCGGTGGTCCTGTTCGTGATCACGGTTATATTGCTTCTGATCATTCCGCTTCCGGCGGGACTGGTAGACGTGGCAATTATTCTGAATATGTCGCTTTCAATGATGATCCTGGTTATCACGATGACCATTCGGGAGCCGTTGGAATTCTCCATCTTTCCATCCTTGCTGCTGATAACCACGCTGTTTCGTCTGGGAATCAATGTATCGACAACCCGAAATATCCTTTCCACGGGCGGTTCTTCCGGAAAGGTAATCGCCGCGTTCGGTGATTTCGTACTCCGCGGCAATGTCGTAGTTGGTTTGATTATCTTCCTGATCATCGTTTTGATGCAGTTTATCGTTATCACGAAAGGTGCGGAGCGAGTTGCAGAGGTAGCTGCCCGATTCAACCTGGATGCGATGCCGGGAAAACAGATGGCGATTGACGCCGATTTAAGTTCGGGTCTGATTACGGAGGCGCAGGCGAAAGAGCGAAGGGGAAAAGTTCAGCGGGAGGCGGACTTTTACGGCGCGATGGATGGTGCAACCAAGATCGTAAAGGGAGACGCCGTCATGTCCCTGATTACGACGGCGATCAACCTCGTCGGCGGAAGCATCATCGGTATCGTTCAGTCGGGCGAGAGTGTGGGAAGCGTGTTGAGCACGTACTCCATTGCAACCGTCGGCGATGGTCTGGTATCCCAGATCCCGGCGCTTCTGATTTCAACTGCGACCGGTATGATCGTAACAAGAGCGGTATCAGAGGGAAGCTTAAACCAGGATGTTTCCAAGCAGTTTTTGGCACAGCCGCACGCGATGATGGTCAGTGGTACCGCCGTTGCTGTCATGGCAGTGATACCGGGAATGCCGACGATCCGGACGCTCTTAATCGCAGCCGGTCTGATTGGAAGCGGTTATTATCTGTCGAACCGGATTAAGAATGAGCCGGAGGCAGCGATGATGGCGGCTTCGGCGGGGGCAGCACCGGGCGCAGTTCCGGAGGGGGCGGCCGCCGCCCAGGCAGAAGCCGCTGCTGCAGCGCCGGAACCAGCCAATGAGGAAGAGTATTTTAAAGACGTCAAC
>JBNMLY010000093.1:0-8747 GCA_050875065.1 Otoolea sp.
ATATATAGTAGGGATTCAGACATCGAATCGCCTGTCAAAGCCGGAAAAACACTTTTTTATCTGGTTGATTTTTACTTTTATATCTTATATCATATATCTCATATTAATATGGAAAATCTGGTCGGATGACCTTGGTTGTATTTATGAACTAAATCTAAAATAACAAAGAAATGTGTGTAAACTGTGTTCGAGATGTGAGGGGGATGTGAAAAATCAGATTGCTGATAGAGCCATCCAGCTCCTCCTTAAAAGACCGTGTAAAATAATTCGTCAAAGATGCTTCGTGTAAGACATTCACGAAAAACACCTCATAATTCTATTCATAAAAACAGAGCTTCCATAAAAACGCCTGAAACGCAGCTGTACACATTTCAAACAATTTTATGGAAACTCTGTTGAATTGAATTTATCTTCTTATTTATCTGTGAATCCGTCTTCCACAAACTGCCCGCTCGCAAACATCGCCTGAACGGCCGCGCGGTAGTCGGACAGTTTCTGTGCTTTCTTGATCTTCTTTAACTCTTTTTCACATCCCGGAAAATGGCACTGGAAATAGTACCAGAGTTCTTTCATTTTAAATAAGGTATTCCGGTCACCGGACATAATCTCTGCGTAGCCAGTCAAGAGGCGATCGTGGAATTGCTGGAAGGCATCAAGATGTGCCGATACTGAAAAGAGCTGCGAACAGGCACCATTTTCAGCGCTTTCAGTCTTTTCCGTTTTCTTGGTATCTGCCTGCTGAACACATCCATCCGTGTCAGTACCGACACCCACTTGCTCCCGCTTCCCTGCACCTTGCTCTTCGGCTCCCTGTTCCAAAGCAGAAACTAGATTTCGCACTTCTCCAAAAATCCACGGACTCGCAACCGCCCCGCGCCCAAACATCAGTGCGGCTAATTTCGCTTTTTTCTGTGTTTCACCGCTGTCTGATGCTTCATCTTGTCTCACAATTTCTTCCATGAGCGCAACCGCATCCGTCGCCGAAAAGAGATTCCCATTATAGCTGACCGGGCAGCGGCTCTGTTCCAAGGCATATCGAAAAGATTCCATCCGGGTTTTTCCTTTATAGTAGTCCTCACGCACTCTCGGGTGCACGATCAATTCTTCCAGCGGGTAGTGATTATAGATTACAAGCAGACGCGGAAATTCTGCCTCTTCCTCCATACCGAGCCGTGTTTTGATGGACAGGCGCATCGGTTTTCCATCCGCCGTGTGGATTTTTTCCAGTCCATTGCAGACTTCTTCCAGAAACAGGTTCAGGTCATCCAGATCCGCTAGGAATCCTGCGCCCTTTTTCTTCGTGACTACTGTGCCCGACGGACAGCCCAGATTCAGGTTGACTGTCCCATATCCATAGTCCGCCAGTTCTTCGCAGACCCACAGAAAATCTTCTGCCGAATGTGTCAGAACCTGAGGGATCAGACATAATCCCTGGTTATGTTCCGGAAGGATATCATTCTTCTCCCTCGATGTCAGCCTATGGCTGGAACCCGGCGCGATAAATGGGCTATAATATCGATCAACCCCTCCGTAGATGGCTGCGTGTGCCTGCCGGAATACGTATCCTGTGATTCCTTCCATCGGCGCAAACTCTAATTTTACACGCTTCGCATCGTTCACGTCCTTACGATTCATGCTCGCTTTTAATGTATCCTCTGGCTGGATTATTTCCCTCACGCCTCATTTCCTCCCAGTGATATGATATAGATCGGGTTCTGCCCTTTCATCAGATGGCTGGAACCAATTTTTTCCGCTTTTGCGATCTGCATGGACAAAATCTCCGCCTCTATTCCGCGGTCGTTCAGGTAACTCATGACTGCGGTCAGAGATTCCAGCGCAATCAGGTTGATCACAATACGGATGTCCGGGTTCAAACGGAACAATTCATCCACAATCTCCTGCATCTGGCCGGTTGTTCCTCCAATAAAGGCCCGATCCGGTCGGTGATCACCTACCTGTCCAAATGTCTCCGGTGCCTTTCCCGACACGATTGTAACCGCCTGTGTCCCAGCCTTCTCACAATTTGCCCGAATCAGCCCAACAGCTTCTTCCTTGTATTCAAACGCACACACATGGATTCCAGGGCAGCTGACCGCCGCTTCCACGCTGACCGATCCCGTCCCCGCTCCGATATCCCAGAGCTCGCAGCCCTCATATAATTCCAGTTTAGACAGCGACACCGCCCGCACCTCACTCTTCGTCATCGGGACCCTGCCCCGGATAAACCATTCATCTCGCATTTGCTGGTACTCCCTATCTTAATTCCATTCCTTCATTAGTAAAAAGTCCTTGATATTCCGATGTTTGATTCCATCACGACTGAAATCCAGTTCATCCATTGACACAACATATTTAGGGAAATTGTCCCGAACCGAATGATACACGCCAAACTCCCGCTCCACCGTTTCTTCAGATGCAAGAAGATAACTAACCTGAATATAAATCTTCTGCTCCTGTTTCTGACACACAAAATCAATCTCTTTTTGTCCGCTTTTTCCAACTGTAACGGTATATCCGCGCCGTAGACATTCCATAAAAACAATATTTTCCAGAACTAGGTTAATATCCCGCATATTGCCGCCGAACACAGCTTCACGCAAACCATGATCCGCCATATAATACTTTTCATTCGTTGACAAAATCTGTTTTCCCTGAACATCCTGCCGTTTCACCTGATAAAATAAATACGCCTGCGTACAATATTGAATATAATTTAATACTGTATCCGTTGCCACCGCACGCCGTTCATTTTTCAAAAATTTAGTAATCGACGCAGCCGCAAATGTGGTTCCAATATTTCCAATTACATATGCAACGATACGAGTAAGTAAATCAACATCACGGACTTTATTACGTTTTACCACATCATTTAAAACAACCGAATTATACATATCTGTCAAATACTGACGGCTCGGTTCCTCCGCATATTGCAAATTGGACAGATATGGCATTCCGCCAAATACCAGATATTTCTGAAAAATCACCGAGGCAGGGATATCCGGATACACACTCTGATATAACTCCATAAATTCTGCATATGAAAATGGATAAATCGTAAAATCCACATAACGTCCGCCCAGAACAGTTGCCAGTTCTCCTGAAAGAAGTTTAGCATTCGAACCTGTAATATAAATATCACAATCCATTTCAATTCGGAATGAGTTAATACATTTTTCCCAGTCCGCTACCTCTTGAATTTCATCAAAAAACAAGTAGATTTTCCCCGAACGCAGTGACGCTTGCTTCACTACCTCATCATGAAGCGCCTGTGCAGTACATAAAGAAGAGTTCCGCATATCTTCAAAATTGTACGATAAAAACTGTTCGTCGGAGACGCCAGTTTCATTTAGCTCTTTCTTGATCAGAGCCAGCATGACTGATTTTCCACACCGCCGGATTCCCGTCATCACTTTAATTAAATCCGTTCCAATAAACGGGCGGATCCGGCTCATATATAACTCTCGTTTTATCATCTGACAATGTCACCTCTCTTTCATAGAGTTTTTCATGCTTTTAGTATACCAGAAGCGTCCTAGAAATACAAATATGATTGAATTTATGATCGAAAAATATATTTTTATCTTTTATATTATTAATATTCTTTTTTCAAAGAAAATTATCATTCATAAGGGATAAATACATATTCAAAGCCATCTCATCGATTATACTCGACAAAATATAGCATATAGACTTTTTACTTTAAAATAAATGACGGGAAAATTCTTCTAAAATTTATCGCCGTTATCTTCACTATATTTCTCACATACATCCAGCCACCCTCGCAGAAACTCCGGGCAGGACGCATAGTAAAGGTGCGGGAATCCGCCAATCTGCGCCCCTTTTTCATGGATACAGCGCCAGCTCCGGTTTCCGGTCGGCTTGACTGCCTCCCAGTCTGTGCCCGGATCCTCGCTCTCCCAGTAATGGAATTCATGCCCATGAATCTCCTGACCGGATGGGGTCAGCAGACGTACATAGCCAAACCGGCGCAGACGGTTCGTCCGGTAGGCATCAAACGGGTACACGCCAGCCATCTTCCAGTGCTTTCCATCGCTTCCTTCAAGGGTGCGGTGCAGATATAAAAATCCACCACATTCCGCCAGAAATGGCATTCCCGCCGCGATCGACCGCCGGACACTCTCACGCATTGCCGCGTTTTCCGCCAGCTCCCGCGCATAGTTTTCTGGATAGCCGCCGCCAAACAATAGTCCATTCACGCCTTCCGGGATTTTTTTATCTCTCAGGGGACTGAAATAGACCAGCTCCGTGCCCATCTGTTCCAATAGGCGGAAATTTTCCTGATAGTAAAAGCAGAAAGCCTCGTCCCGGGCCACGCCGATGCGGACGCGCGGAGAAATTTTTTCTGAGCCTTTTCTTGTTTTTTCTGCTCTTTCTATTCGCTCTGTCTTTTCTTTCTCTTTGTTTTCTCCCTCTAATGACATCCCAGCCACTTCCAGCACCCGATCTACTGCAATCGATTTCTCCATCTGATCCGCTAATCGTCCGATCCGTTCCCGCAGGCGATCAATCTCGCCCGGCAGAAAGAGTCCCAAATGGCGGCTTTCCATGCGGTATTCCTCGGATTCCGGCAAGTAGCCAAGCACCGGGAGTCCTGATGCTTCTTCCACGGCTGCTGCCAGCCGCCCATAATACACGGAAGAAACTCGGTTCAAAATCACTCCCGCAATCTGACTGTCCTCCCGGAAATGCAAGAATCCAGATGCCATCGCTGCCGCCGACAGGGATGCCCCTTTGCAGTCCAGCACCAAAATCGCAGGTGTATCGGTTATCTTCGCGATCTCCCAGCTGCTGGCAGCGGTTTCTGTTCCACCCAGACCGTCATAGTAGCCCATGACGCCCTCCAAGACGGCAATTCCCGCTTTTTCTTCCCGTGCAGCATCCGCCAGCACCTCCCGCACGCCTTCCGGAGGCAGAAAAAAGCTGTCCAGATTCCGCCCGGGAATGCCAAGCACATAGCGGTGGAACATCGGATCGATATAGTCCGGTCCGCATTTGCACGCAATCGGATTCAAGCCACGGCGGCGAAGAATTTCAAGCAGTCCACAGGTCAGAAGTGTCTTTCCGCTTCCACTTTTGGGAGCAGCAAGCATGATACGCGGAATTTCCTGGCAAAGATTTGTATGTAACACAAACTTATGGTTATCATTTTTATATGATTCTGTTACCTGTACATCCTGTATCCTTTTTTCCGACACCATACCTTGTGCATACATTTTCAACTTTTCTACATTTGTTATTTCTATATTATCATCGTCTGCTATCTTTTCTTTGTTTGGCACCTCTGTCTGCCCGCGCTTTATTTTACCCAAAACCTCCAACTGCATCAGGCTCAAATCCGCAAATTCCAGCTTTCCCATTTCTTCCGCAGTTCCACTGCGAATCTGCTCTTCCGGGTAGGATAAGTTTTCACCAACCGTCACCTGAACGCTTCCATATCCCGCCTGCGTCAGGCGTTTGCAAAACTGTCCGGCTCCATTTTTGCCGCCCATGAGGATAAATGCACGGTTTGCCGCTTCCTCTGGATCGCACAGGTGTTTCATTACCCGCTCCACTGGCAATTCCCTGCCATGTGCAGAATAGATCGCCGCATCTTCCCAGTGTGTCCCCAGGCGGGCTGCCAGATAACTGATACAGGAGATTCCCGGATATACCGTAAATGGATACCCCGCCTCCCGCAGCCGCTCTGCCATCTTCGATGCCCCGCTGAAAAATCCGGTATCACCGGAGTACAAAATAACCGCCTGCTTCCATTCCGGATGTTCCGATATAATCCGTATCACATCGTCAGGAAGATAAGCTTTATAGCACTTCACATAACTCCCTCGAATATTTCCAGGAATTCTTTCTTTTTCCACCGCAGTCGCTGATTTCTGTCTATTTTCAATTTTTCCTTCTTTATTAATCAGCAAATCATCCTGCAGGGCTCTCTCCGCCGATTCCAGCATCCGTCCCGCGCCAATCAAGGCATCACTCTCTCGAATTGCCCGAAGAACTTCCCCTGTCATCTGCGACGGTTGTCCCATGCCGATTCCCGCCAGAATCAAGTGTGTTTTCTGTGTATCACATGCTAATTTCTGTGCTGTTACGAACACGGTCTGTGTCTTTGACGGTTTTATCTTATTTCTTTCTTCCAATTTTACCGTATCTGTACCTGACTTCCTTTCTTCTTCTCCAGCCGGTACATTCTCTACCTCATTTGATTTCTCCTGGTTTTCGCCATCAACACTCTCTATATTTTTCTTACCCTTTGCCGATGCGATTTCGCTTTCTATACCTTCTCTTTCTCCAACTGTTCTTCCATCTGCTTCCTTCAGCACTTTCATCGCCTCATTCAGCGAAATCCCCCTCTCTTCCGGCCTGCGGATCACAACCACTCTGGTCCCATTTGCACGCGCCGCCTCCATCTTTTCCTGAAATCCGCCCGCGCGCCCGGAATCCTTTGTCAATAACCACTCCGCTTTCGTCTGTCGGAGAAATAGCGCATTCATCTCGGTGGAAAAAGGTCCCTGCATCGCAATCAGATGGCTGCCAGTTATCCCCAATTCTTCGCATTTTTTTAAAACACCGGAGGTTGGAAGCACTCTCGCATACACCCGTTTCGGATATTCCGGTATCTGGCACAGAGCTTCTAGCTCCTTACTGCCGGTTGTGGCAAAAATCACTCCGGAAACAGAAGAAAGAAATGCCACTGCTTCCTGAATGGAATCCACTTCCACCCAGTCGCGCCCCCTGTTTTGTTCGCCCTCTGCGCGCAGGCACCGCTCCAGGCGGACGCCGGTCTGTCTGCACGCTTCCTGGATTTCTTCTGAAACCAGTTTCGCGTGCGGATGGGTCGCGTCGATCACAAGGTGAATCCCCTGATTTCGGATAAATTCTTCCATCTGATGTCGATCCATCCGTCCGCGTAAGACCTTCACCACTGAGGATACCGATGCATTTTTCAAATTCTTCTTTGCAATGTAACCTTCTCTATCAGCAGATTTCTCACACCCATTCATATCGTGGTTCTGAACTAGATTCTCTACATTTTCAGCTTCCAGCAGATCCTCCCGCAAAAGTTCCTCTCCATACTCCGAAGCCACGCTAACCCACGCCGGGATCTTCTCCCGGCTGCAATATTCTGCCAGCAGGCGTCCCTCCGTGGTTCCCCCAAATATCCATATTTTACACATCCCGGTATCCCCTCGGTGTCACCAGACGTCCATTTAACATCTGCGTCTCCTTATTTCCAATAAACACGGTCGTAAACATATCCACCGGCGTTTTTTCCAGTTCTGCAAGCGTCAGAAGATGCATCGTCTCACCCTCACGCCCAATATTCTGGACATATCCGCAGGCAGTGGCACCACTCTTATATTCTAAAAGAATCCGGCAGGCACGTTCCAGGTAATCGTGACGCTTCCGGCTGGACGGGTTGTAGAGACAGATAATAAAATCCGCCTCTGCCGCCGCGCGCAGACGTTTTTCAATCACTTCCATCGGTGTCAGGAGATCGCTCAAGCTGATCACTGCAAAATCATGTCCCAGCGGTGCCCCAAGAACAGCTCCGCCTCCCAGCGCGGCCGTCACCCCCGGAATTACTTCCACCTTTACATCCGGGTACACCTCCGCCATCTGAAGCACCAGTCCTGCCATTCCATACACGCCGCTGTCCCCGCTGCAGATCATCGCTGTTTTCCGGCCTTTCTGCGCCTCTTTCAGCGCCATCTCGCAGCGCTCTTTCTCCTGCCGCATCGGCGTCGTCAAAAACTCCGCCTGCGGGTAGGATTCCTTTACCAGATCGACATATACGGTATATCCAATGATAACCTGGCTTTCCTGTAAAATCCGATCGGCACGGACGGTCATCTGCTCTCTCGCCCCCGGTCCAATTCCGATCACGTATAACTTTTTCTCTTCCACTGCTGCCTCCTTACCTGCTCAGACGCCGGAACGGCTATCGCCGCCGTCACTCCATTTCCTGCGATTTTTCTCACCCTCAGATCGATCGCAGGCAGGTTTTTCTCATCCATTTCCTTTTCCCGGTAAATACGGCGCACGCCCATGACCGCCGCGCGCTCACAGACATTTCCGACCCCGACCGTTTTGCGTACAAACGAAGATTCTGTAAATTTCGTCCCGGCGCTCTCCAGCTCCTCCGGTGTAAAACTCCACAGCTCCACATTCCACTCCTTCGCAAGCGCCAGAAATGCCATCTCATTTTTCTTCCGGTCCACCGTTGCCAGCGCCCGCACCGCACTCTTATCAATCATC
Organism: Otoolea sp.; assembly: GCA_050875065.1. GTDB lineage: Bacteria > Bacillota > Clostridia > Lachnospirales > Lachnospiraceae > Otoolea. Next base: position 8,275 of record JBNMLY010000093.1, read on the forward strand.
GCCTGCGCCAATGCCTCCCGCGCCATCTCGCGGACTGCATTCAGAGAGGCATCCCGGCGGCATCCCATTCCAAGAACAACCGTTCGTGGGTACAGACGCAGAAGCTCCGGTACACCTGATTCTTTTTCCGGTTCACTGCCCCGCTCATTTTTCCATTCATTTTTCTGTTCACACGGAACCTGTCCTGTCTGGTCGGATTTTCCATCGGACATATCTATTTCAGCCGCCTTGACCGGATCATCGTGCTCCACTGCCATCGCTGCTTTGGCCGCCTCCCGCTGCTGCTTCTTCTCCTGCAGCCCGATTACCATATCCCGGCGTACCACTGATGCCGGTGCATTTTTCGGGCAGCCGCCCTGTTTCAACGTCACATAGATATTTTCCTGCTGCCAGATCCCCGGTGTGATTTCTGCCGGTACAACTCCCTCAACCGGATAATCACTGAAAAATCCAATCTTTTCTCCGCGCAACTC
>JBNMLY010000094.1:0-8516 GCA_050875065.1 Otoolea sp.
CTGCCTTTTCTCAACTAATGGCATAATTTCGTTCAGCCCATTTCAAAACATCAAAACAGTTTACGCTTATTCTACTGAAATCATGTAATAATAGATCGGCTGACCGCCATTCTGGCATTCAAACTCGCAGGATGTAAATTCTTTGCGGGCTTTCTCACAGAACGCCTCTGCATCTTCCTCCTTGACATCCTCACCATAATAGATCGTCACAGGCTCGGATTCGTCATCGACCATCTTGCGAAGTGTCTCCATGGCAGTCTCCTCAATGTCCTTGCCGACCGCCAGCATACCACTGTCGCCGATACCCATGATATCGCCCTCGGCGATCCCCATGCCATCGATCGATGTATTGCGGACTGCATACGTAATCTGACCCGTCTTGACGCGGTTCATCTCCTCGGTCATCTGTGCCAGATTTTCTTCCGCCGTCAGATCCGGGGCAAAATTGATCAGCGCTGTGATACCCTGCGGAACTGTCTTGGACGGAACTACGTATACTTTTGTATCTTCTGCCAGGCTCTTTGCCTGCTCTGCCGCCAGAATGATGTTTTTATTGTTCGGAAGGATATAAACCGTTTCTGCGTGTACTTTTTCGATCGCCTCCAGCATATCCTCCGTGCTCGGGTTCATCGTCTGGCCGCCCTCGATGATATAGTCAGCGCCGATGCCCTTGAAAATCTCAGAGAGACCCTCTCCGACCGATACAGCGATAAAGCCGTATTCCTTGCGCGGTCCTTTATCCTTCTCCTTGGCTTCCTCTTCTGCCTTCTGCTGTGCCGCCAGGCGCTCGGAATCTTTGATCAGTTTTTCCTGATGTTCCTCACGCATATTGTCAATCTTGATGCGGGATAAGGAACCGTAGGTCAGCGCTTTCTGAATCGCCAGACCCGGATCGTTTGTATGAACGTGAATCTTGACAATATCATCATCCGCCACAACTACCAGAGAATCTCCGATCGTGCTCAAATAATCTTTCAGTTCCTGCTCCGTCTTCTCATCGGCCGGTTTCTCTGCATTGATGATAAATTCGGTACAATAGCCAAAACGGATATCCGCTGCCTGTGTACTTCCAACGCCTGTAGCTGCTGCTTTTGCTGCTCCACTGCCCAATGCAGACGGTGCAACTGCCGCGTCGATATCCACTACCTTTCCTTTTAAGCCTTCGATACAGCCTTTGATGACCTGGATCAGGCCCTGACCGCCAGAGTCTACCACGCCTGCCTCTTTCAGAACCGGAAGCATCTCCGGCGTCTGGCTCAGGACATATTCGCCGTGCTCTAATACTTTTTCTGCAAATTCAAGCACATCCTCTGTCTGCGGTGCCAGTTCTGCCGCTTTATCTGCCATTCCCTTAGCAACCGTCAGGATCGTACCTTCCTTCGGCTTCATAACTGCCTTGTACGCGGTCTCCGTCGCACGGTTAAATGCATTTGCGAGAACACTCGTCGTAATGACATCGACCGTCTTAATCTCTTTCGTAAATCCGCGGAAGAGCTGTGAAAGGATAACGCCGGAATTGCCTCGTGCGCCGCGCAGGGAACCCGAAGAAATCGCCCTTGCTAACGATTCCATCGTCGGATTTTCAACGGCTGCCACTTCTCTGGCGGCTGACAGAATCGTCATCGTCATATTCGTACCGGTATCTCCATCCGGAACCGGAAATACGTTCAGCTCATTGATCCATTCCTTGTTGGCCTCCAGGCCCTTTGCTCCAGCCAGAAATGCATTCTTTAACATCCCGGCGTCTATATAATTCATGCCCACAGGGTTCGTTCCTCCTTAATCTATCACTCTTACGCCCTCAACATAAATGTTGATTTTTTCAACTTTCATGCCGGTAAACTCTTCTACTTTATATTTTACACTCTCGATCAGGTTGTCCGCAACGGTAGAGATGCTGACGCCGTATGCCACGATCACGTGGAAATCGATGCTGAGTGCATTGTCCTTGATGGTTACGTTGATGCCGTGCGTCAGGCTTTCTTTTTTGAGCAGTCTTACCAGACCATCTTTCATACTGACAGCCGCCATGCCAACGATACCGAAGCATTCTACTGCTGTCGTTCCGGCGTACATTGCAATTACTTCCGGATCGATCTGGATCGAACCCATTTTATTGTCGATGCGTCCTTTCATATTGACAGCCTCCGTTTCTTTCTTGTTTTTGTTTGATTCGAATTTTGTGCCATGAGGGGACGGGCTGGATATGCGGAGCCGAAACGGCTCCTGTATCAACGCGTGAGATGAAAAATGCTTCTCTCTACCCCGTCATGCAGCTCGATTCCGCTTCGCTTCATCTCGCTCACGGGCTTCGCCCTATGGATAAAAACGTCTGAAATACGGCTTATGTGCAAGCACAACACCGATTTTCAGCCTTTTTTATCCGCATGACTCATGGCTTACGTGTACATTATACCTCATCCTCTTTAAAAAGGAAATAGAAAATAGACATCTGTCGAAAACTTTTTTTATTTTTTTTCGTTTTTCACTTGCATATTTTCCTATTTTCTGCTATTATACCTTTGTTATGGATTTTAATAGGAAGTCCAATGATCGGTTAAGGAGGTGCTACGATGGCTAAGTGTGCAATCTGCGAGAAAGCTGCTCATTTTGGTAATGCAGTGAGTCATTCACATAGAAGATCTAACAAAATGTGGAAAGCTAACGTTAAGTCTGTTAAGGTTAAAACTAATGGCGGAGCTCAGAAGATGTATGTATGTACTTCTTGCTTAAGATCCGGTTTAGTTGAAAGAGCCTAAATCGAGTTTAAATAGCCTCAGGCATCTGCCTGAGGCTTTTTTCTTGCTTTTAACACAGGAAAGAATGTACTTCTGCACATTCTCGCGCCGAGCGCAGTCGCCTGCGACATGGTTCTTCTTCGCGCGAGTGCGCATCCACAACAAAAAATGTTGGAACTATGCTTTTAAGGCACATTCCAACATTTAATGTAGAATCTTTTTTCAAAACGCTTTAAAACAAATTCAACAATGTTCCATATAGCTTCTCATTCCCTATCACCACCAGCGTCAGCTCTTCTTTGGCCTCGCTGAGCTGATAAAACAATTTTCTTACATCACGGTTCGTCGATCGCAGATATCCCATTTCATCATAATAATAACGTCCATCCAGCCGACGTACCATGCGTTCGACCTCACGTGTATGGCGGGATTGTATCTCTACGACAGAATCAGATGCCTCATCCTGTTTTCCCCGGCAATCATATTCCCCACACTCATATCCCTGACGGATATAATCATCCAGCAGATTAGCTGCTTCTATCTCGTCATTAGCATAGACCACCTCGACATGGGGATAGCGCCGTGGCCCGCGTCCATGCGGCAGATGCATCATGTTCTGTATAAAATAAGAAAGTTCTGCATTCGCACGAATCCGGTTCGTCAGATGGAATGTCTGGATTCCCGGCTGCTTCTCCAGCAGCTTCATCGCGCCCAGATCCAGTTCTTCCGGCGAAATCATGTCCTCACAGTTGCTGGAGAAAATAACCGGACGCGTTTTTCCGATTTCCAGAAGAAGTTTCAATGTATTTGGCGACAAAAGATGGGCCTCATCTACTAAGATCGCGCTGTATGCCTCGAACTTAATTTTCGCTCCGGTTCGAGCGCCATCTCCACTCCATCCCTTTCGAGCGCCTTCCCACTTCCTCAGTTTCACGTTTTCTCTATTTCCAGCAGCACTCTGTATATCATTCCCGCCAGGCACTTTCATTCTTTCTGTTTCATTCGAAATCTCCAGAACTTCTTCCATCTGCCGCTCTGCAATCACATCCTCCGCCAGATATTCCACCCGCCGCAGCCGCTCATGCAGTATCTTCCACTCTTTCCCGGCCTCACCGCAGTGAATCATGCACACCCGCTGCCGCCCGGAGAGTTTCATCGCAATATCATATAAAAGCAGTGTTTTTCCGGTCCCCGGAAGTCCGGTGAACCAGAAATATCCCGCCCGATCTGCCCGGATTTTCTTTAAAATCTGCCGCTCGATATCCCGCTGCTGGTACGTCAAAAAATATTCCTTATTTAAAAACCGCTCCGGTTCTGTAAGCGGTGAAATCAGATACAGTTCCGCCTGAAATAAATCCTCAATCTCTCCCGGATAATTGTCACTCTCCTGCTGCAAATCCCGGCAGAGCTGTTCCCAGTCTGCCTCCACGATGCGGTCATGGTTCGTCAGACGCACCAGACGGTTCTGACTGCTGATATAGGTGTAAGAACGGATCGGTCTTCCCAGCGCCGCCAGATAATACCGGTTCTGTATGAGCTGTTTGCGAATCGCCTCATCCGACACCGGCCCGCTCTTTAATTCAAGGTTTAAAATCTGTTCTTCCTTGATCTGAAGCAGATCAAACTCTTTTCCCAGCCTTGGAATCTGAAAGGAATAGAAAAAGCGCAGCGCATACACTTCCCGCATATGTTTTTCCAGTCCTGAAACCAGCGCTTTCATACTGCCCAGCTCCCACTCCCGTATCTTCAAGAATGTATCGCGCCCCGAAAGCTGGCGTTCCAGCTTTTGAAGATGCTCCGTATTCTGATTTCGGGTGATCGTGTAAATAGAGATTGCTTTCATATCGGTACCGCCTGTATTTCATTCTCACTAAAATTGTCTTACCAGGAATATTTTCACGGTTTTCATGCTTCCGTTTCATCGCTTAAATCGTACATTCTATTCACCCCGGTTTACGCTTCTATTCCGTTTTTCGTGCTCAGAAAACACCCATCCTCATGCGACTCAATCCGTCCAACTGCCTGCAGATACGAATAAATAATCACCGTCCCGACAAACTTCATCCCACGCTTTTTGAGATCCGCCGACACCGCATCCGAGAGCGGCGAGCTGACCTTGCCTGTCTCATGAATCACCGCGTCTCCTGTCCAATGCATCAGATACGCGTCGAAACTTCCATATTCTTTCTGGATTTCCCGGAATATCCGCGCATTCGTGACAGCAGCATGAATTTTCAGCCGGTTATGTACAATTCCGGGAGCCGTCCGGAGTGCTTCTTCTTTCGCTCCCTCGTAAGCACACACCTTCTCCAAATCAAATCCATCAAACGCGGTGCGGAATGCCTCCCGCTTGTTTAGAATGCACTCCCACGAAAGACCAGCCTGAAAGGATTCGAGAATCAGCATCTCAAATAGCTTCGCGTCATCCTGTACCAGCTTTCCCCACTCCTCATCGTGATAGCGGATATACAATTCATTCTTCGGATTTGCCCAGCGACAGCGGCATTTTCCATCGTGCCATTCCATGCTTGCATCTCTCCCTTTCTGCCATTTGTTCTCATATTTTGCATACTTCTCCGTTTATAACCTCGGAAAGATGTGCAGACTGCTTCTTTCATCTTATTAAAGCACCACGTCCGTGACCGTGACCTGCCTCTTTTCGCCCGTAGCTTCGTCCATCATCCGGCCCCACCGCTATCTATCTACATCAGCGGTGCCAGAATCCGCAGCGCCTTTCCGACAAACCGCTTGATAAACGGATATTTCCGGCAGTTTTCCAGAGTGATCCGCTCGCTCTTTGCAAGTGTCTTCTGGAAATCGTCTTCCACATCCATCACGACCGCGTTGCGGAAGAAATAAGACGCACACTCAAAATGCAGATACAGGCTTCTAAAGTCAAGGTTGATCGAACCGACCACGGCTTTTTCATCATCACTGATAAACATCTTCGCATGAATAAATCCCGGCGTATACTCATAGATCTGGACGCCTGCCCGCAGAAGTTCTGCATAATAACTGCGTGCCAACAGATACGCGTATAACTTATCCGGTATATGCGGCATGATAATAATCACTTCCACACCGCGCTTGGCCGCAAATTTAAGCGCCGCCAGCGTCGTATCATCGAGAATCAGATACGGAGTTGTGATGTGTACATACCGACGGGAACGCCCTAAAATATCAAGGTAGACGGACTCTCCCACATTTTCCCCATCAAGCGGACTATCCGCATACGGCATCACAAAACCGCCATAATCCATGTTATCCGGCATATGGAATGTCTCCGGACACAGGAAACGCCGATATTCTTCGCTCTCCCGCTCTGTCACATCCCAAAGCTGGAGAAACATCATCGTAAAGCTGTCCACGGCTTTTCCCTTGAGCATGACCGCCGTATCCTTCCAGTGTCCGAACCGGGAACGCTGGTTAATATATTCATCCGCCAGATTCACACCTCCGGTAAAGGCGGTATGTCCATCGATCACGCAGATTTTCCGGTGGTCACGGTTATTCTGGTAACTCGAGAGCGCCGGACGCACCGGTGCAAAAATCTTGCATTGGATGCCTTTTTCCTGCATCGCTTTATCATATCCGTGCGGCAGCGTAAAGAGATTTCCCATTCCATCATACATGAAACGTACTTCCACACCCTCGGCCGCCTTCGCTTCCAACACCTGCAAAATCGCATCCCACATCACACCGTGTTCTACGATAAAATATTCCATAAAAATAAAATGTTCCGCTTTTTTGAGCTCTTCCAGCATCACCGGAAACATGTCATCCCCCAGCGGGAAATAACGCGCTCCCGTATTTTCATACGCCGGATAACGCCCGTACTGGTTCATATAGCGGACAAGATTTCCGCCGCTGGCGCTGATGTTTTCATAGTGTTCCAGTACCTCCGGATCCTGCATAAGATATGGGCGCAGCTTTGTCCCAACCATCTGAATCCGCCGGTTAATCCGCCGTGTACCGGGCTGAAGCGTCAAAAACAAATAAAACAGCGTTCCGAATACCGGAAATACCAGGATCGGCACGACCCAGGACAGCTTGATTGTGCTGTTTCCTTCATCGCTGATAATATAAATCAGAACCAGGGCACTGAGCAACGCCGATCCGCCGTACATATAGATCAGATACTCTTTAAACCAGTTAAACCCGGCAAAGAGCACCAGGATCTGTATCAGCAAAAACAACGTTCCCAGTGTGGTACGCCCAAAAATCAAACGCAGCAATTTTTTTAATTTCTTTAGCACTTTCTCCATTTTCTATCAGTCCATTTCTCTGTCTCGTTTATCTGGCACTGTGTGCAGCCTTGAATCGAAACGTTCAGGCCTTCTTATTCCCCTCACGTTGGAATTTACCAAGCACTCATAAAGAATGCTAAAACAAATCCCGGAACCATCCGCCCGCTCCTCCTTCAAACCCACAATGCCATCTCTCATAGTATGGCAGATTTTTGTAAATAAAACAAGAGGTCAGCCGAAGACTGCCACAAATCTGCCGCAGATTTGTATGCTGCCCCCGTCTGACCTAAGAAAGAAATATTCTTTCAGGATTTTATCAACGATTATCTTAAATATATATAGACATCCCGCAAAGAAGTTGCCTTATATCATCACTTCAAGATGTTTTAGTCCTCTAATGCCTGACGGATATCCTCGATGATATCATCCACGTTCTCAATTCCGACACTCAGGCGGATCAGGCTCGGATCCACGCCTGCCTCTTTGAGCTGCTCGTCGGAGAGCTGGCGGTGGGTATGGCTGGCCGGATGCAGAACACAGGTTCTTGCATCAGCAACATGGGTTACAATGGCTGCCAGTTTCAGCTTATCCATGAACTCGCCTGCTGCCTGACGGCCGCCCTTTAAGCCAAAAGGGATAACGCCGCAGGTGCCGTTCGGCATATATTTCTGTGCCAGCGCGTGGTATTTATCATGTTCAAGTCCCGGGTAATTCACCCAGGCCACATCCTCACGGTTCTGTAAATACTCGGCTACCTTCTGTGCATTCTCACAGTGGCGCGGCACACGCAGATGCAGCGTCTCCAGACCGATATTTAATAAGAAAGAATTCTGCGGGGACGGGATGGAGCCGAGGTCACGCATTACCTGCGCGGTTGCCTTGGTGATATAGGCCGCCTTGCCAAATTTCTTCGTGTAGATAATGCCGTGGTAGGACGCATCCGGCGTTGTCAGGCCCGGGAATTTATCCGCGTGCGCCTCCCAGTCAAAGTTGCCGCTGTCCACGATACAGCCGCCGACGGTCATTGCATGGCCATCCATATATTTCGTTGTGGAATGTGTCACGATATCCGCGCCCCACTCGAACGGACGGCAGTTGATCGGGGTTGCAAACGTATTGTCAACGATAAACGGGATTCCGTTTCTGTGCGCGATCCGGGCAAATTTTTCCAGATCCAGCACTACCAGGGCCGGGTTCGCGATCGACTCGCCAAAGATGCACTTTGTGTTCGGGCGGATCGCCTTCTCGATCTCCTTCTCCGGGGCATCCGGGTCAACCAGAGTGACATCAACCCCCATTTTTTCATCGTTACCACAAACAGGTTCGATGTGCCGCCGTATACGGTAGCCGAGCAGACCAGATGATCACCCGCGCCGCAGATATTGAATACAGCGTAGAAGTTGGCCGCCTGTCCGGAGGATGTCAGCATCGCTGCCGCGCCGCCCTCCAGCTCGCGGATCTTATCGGCCACCGCATCGTTGGTCGGGTTGGCCAGGCGGGTGTAGAAATATCCATTTTCCTCCAGATCGAA
>JBNMLY010000095.1:0-8423 GCA_050875065.1 Otoolea sp.
AAAGCAGCTTGCAAAGAGTGGCTGGATACTTACGGAATCGGCGCACTGAACGGCGCAGCTACCGATAAGCTGGTAGAGGCTCTGGACGGCATTGATTGCCCGAACTGCAAAGACATCGTAAAGAACAAAGACTTCCTCGCTAAGAAATCCCAGTGGGTATTCGGTGGCGACGGATGGGCTTATGATATCGGTTTCGGCGGTGTTGACCACGTACTTGCTTCCGGCAAGGATATCAACATCATGGTATACGATACCGAGGTTTACTCCAACACAGGCGGACAGTCCTCCAAGGCTACTCCGACCGGTGCAGTTGCACAGTTCGCAGCCGGTGGTAAAGATGTGAAGAAGAAAGACCTTGCTTCCATCGCTATGAGCTACGGCTACGTATACGTTGCTCAGATCTCCATGGGTGCTGATTATGCTCAGACTGTCAAAGCTATCGCTGAGGCAGAGGCATATCCGGGTCCGTCCTTAATCATTGCATACGCTCCGTGTATCAACCACGGTATCAAGAAAGGTATGGACAAGGCTCAGACCGAGGAGAAACTGGCAGTAGAGTGCGGTTACTGGCACAACTTCCGTTACAATCCGGCTGCAGAGGACAAGAAGTTCACTCTGGACAGCAAGGCACCGACCGGTGATTATCAGGCATTCTTAAAGGGCGAGGTTCGTTACGCATCTCTGGCTCTGAAGAATCCGGATAGAGCTGGCGCTCTGGATGCAAAGAACGAGGAAGAGGCTAAGGCTAGATACCAGTACCTGAACAAACTCGTTACCCTGTATACAAACAACTAATGAGTCGATGAAATATATGGCATACGATATATAATCGTGTGATTGCAGAAGCCCTGTCGAAAGACGGGGCTTTTGTTATGGGAAAAATTGTATGGCAGGGAGTTTTTGTGGTATCCTATAAATATGAAAATAAACAGTATGAAAAGTAAATCGTATCGTTCATAAACCATACAAATAAAAAGTTTCGAATTGGTAACAAGGGAGAATGCTTTAACAGAGAGTTAGAAAGCGGGGGAATCAGGATGGCACAGGGCAAGGATTTTTACATTCCATTCCAGGATGGAAGCGGCAGAATCCACGGTATCTGCTGGGAGCCGGAGGAAGCGCCGTGGGTGGTGATTCAGGTCGCACACGGCATGATCGAGCATATCGGTCGGTATGATGAGTTTGCACAGGCGATGAATCGGGCGGGGATCGCGGTTGTCGGACATGATCATCCGGGACATGGACGGACGGCGAAACCGGGAGAACTGGGCGAGTTTGCCGAGAAACAGGGGGTCCGCCGCGTGATCGGAGCGATGGCGCAGGTGGCACGTTTTGTGAAACATAAGTTTCCAGGCATTCCACATATTCTTCTGGGGCACAGTATGGGTTCGTTTTTTGGACGCCGCTTTATCACACGGTACGGAGAATGGTTGGATGGCGCGATTTTCATGGGAACGGGCAGTCAGCCGGAACCGCTTTTGTGGCTGGGCGGCACCGTCGTGGCAGCGGCGACATGGCTGGAAGGAAGAAATGGGCGCAACGAGCGGCTGCACCAGCTGGTTCTCGGAAGCTATAACCATTATTTTGAAAAAGGGAAAACCAAGCATCAGTGGCTCTCACGTGTGACGGAAGAAGATGAGAAATACGAGGCAGATCCCTACTGCCAGTTTTTATTCGCCGATGGGGCATTTGTCGATTTCTTTCAGGTCATGCTGGATTTGAAGCGGAAGAGAGGCTTTGAGGGGATTCCGAAAAACTTACCTATTTTACTGATTTCAGGTGAAGATGATCCGGTTGGGGAAGGCGGGCGCGGTGTGCGGCGCGCGATGGAAGCTCTGAGAAAGACCGGGTGTACAAATGTGGAGATGAAGCTCTATCCGGGGGCGAGACATGAACTTTTTCATGAAAAGAACCGAGAGGAAGTATTTGGGGATATCGTTGCCTGGCTCAAAAAAACAGAAAATCACAGGGAAAGATGCTAATTAAGCATACAAGTGCATGTAAAACTACGGAATTGAATAACAACAGAAGAAAGGAAAAGGGGCAAGATATAATATATAAGCACAGCTAATTATAAGTATGAATGAAAAACAATAGATAAAAACTAAAACATTCTAAAAACAATCTTTACAGTTCATTTTCTTTTTTTTATAATGAAGAATGTTTTTGAGATACTGTATCAAATGTGTTCCAGGGCATTGAAAGAAAGTGACTGTCTGTCCGACGGGAATGGTCATTTTAGAAAGTGTTACGTGGGAAACAGGAAAGATTCGGTATGAATTTGTACACAGGGAGAGAAAACGTATGGAAAACGAAAAGAAATTTACGGGTCCTGCCTATGAATTTGGCGCGAAAATGCCGTTAAAACAGGCGATTCCGCTGGGACTTCAGCACGTTCTTGCGATGTTTGTCGGCAACCTGACCCCGCTTCTGATTATTACCGGTGCGTGTGGTATCACAGGCGGAAACGATCTAGCGGAGCTGCAGGTAGAACTTCTGCAGAATGCAATGCTGGTAGCGGGACTGATCACACTGCTTCAGTTATTTTCGATTGGTCCGGTTGGTGGCAAGGTGCCGATCATCATGGGAACCAGCTCTGGTTTCATTGGCGTATTCAACAGCGTCGCTGCGACGATGGGCGGCGGTATTCTGGCATACGGCGCCATCATGGGCGCTTCGATCATCGGCGGTCTCTTTGAGAGTGTGCTGGGATTATTCTTAAAACCGCTTCGCCGTTTTTTCCCATCCGTTGTAACGGGGACGGTCGTTCTTTCAATCGGTCTGTCACTGATTGTAGTTGGTGTCAATTCCTTCGGCGGCGGCAGTTCGGCACAGGATTTTGGTTCGATGGAAAATATGCTATTAGCAATCTTTGTCCTGATTGTGATTCTGGCAGTGAAGCACGGGACGAAGGGATATTTAAGTTCTTCATCCATTCTGGTCGGCATCATTACAGGTTATGTTGCAGCATTTATCATGGGTCTGCTGCTTCCGCACACAGGTATCGCGGCGGATGGAACCGAGTACACCAAAGCATGGGTGTTAAACTGGGATAAGGTAGCGCAGGCGAGTTGGATCAGTATACCGGCGATTGTCCCGGTTAAGATTGTATTCGATATGCGAGCGATTCTGCCGGTTCTTATCATGTTTATTGTAACGGCGGTTGAGACGGTCGGAGATATTTCCGGTGTTGTCGAGGGTGGAATGGATCGTGAGGCGACCGATCAAGAGCTTTCCGGCGGTGTTATGTGTGATGGACTTGGTTCCAGTATTGCAGCGCTGTTCGGCGTTCTTCCGAATACGTCGTTCAGCCAGAACGTAGGTCTGGTTACTATGACCAAGATAGTCAACCGCATGGCACTTGCAACAGGTGCGGTATTCCTGATTCTGTGTGGCCTGATTCCGAAACTGGGGGCGATCGTTTCGATCATGCCGCAGTCGGTACTGGGAGGCGCAGCTGTTATGATGTTCTCCTCGATTGTAGTCAGCGGTATTCAGCTTATCACGAAAGAGAAGATGACGCCACGCAACCTGACCATCGTATCCGTTGCGCTGGGAGTTGGCTATGGCATGGGCGCACACGCAACTATCCTTTCCAAGATGCCAGAGACAATTCAGCTTGTATTTGGTGGCTCTGGTATTGTTCCGGCCGCATTTATGGCGATTATTCTGAATGTGATGTTGCCGAAAGATGAGGCGTAGAAAAAGGTTATAGATACATAAAAATATAAAAAAGACTGGCATCGTGCTATATGTGTGATGTCAGTCTTTTTTTAACATATTCAAATTGATACGTTTTTAGAATTGTATCGTTGTATAAACTTAGACGGTCGACATTAGAGCTTCTAAGCGTTTCAGTTCCTCTGGTGTATCCACATCCATCAGTTCCTCCGGAACTTCAGCGGTCACATATTGAACGTGTTCTGGATAACTACGGAGCACATGGCTTCCGCCCGCCTTTTCTGGTAGACGAAGCAGTTCGTCAAAGTATGCCTGATCGAAGAGAACCGGGCTTCCGGCGGTGGTTGAGATGGTAGGTTCGGGCGAAGCCGTTATTTGAACGCTACAGAGCTGTATAATCGGCGATTTTTTTGCAATCCCTAAATTCTGAGGCACTTTTGATTCCCAAATGGAAACATCAGAATCCGGGAAAACGGATTTAGCGTGGCGGGGAGACATCCTACATTCGAGATAGCGCCTGCACATCCGTTCCAGTGACCGTGGCCGCAGAAGCGGCTGATCGCCGAGTGCAAAGAGACATCCCGATAAATCAGGGTGCTTTTCCAGCAGATGCGAAAGCCCCAGGGCGAGCGCCTCGTTCCGGTTTGGAAGTGCGTGGAGGAGCACTGGAACCCCGAGAGACTGGCAGTAGTCGCGAACCTCCCGCGAACGTGTCACGACGAGACGAGCGGAAAAAGATGGAACCAGAGCGGTGGCATCCAGAACCGAACGGATAAGCGGGGCGCCATGAAAAGAAGCCATGAGCTTGTTTGAGCCGAAACGTTTTCCAAGGCCGGAAGCCATGATGAGGCAGGAAATCCTGGCATTTTTTGAATCAGCCTGACGCTCGCTGAAAATTTTTTCATACAGCTGAACACTGCTTTCTTTGCAGGCATCCTGATACATCTCATACTTAGCCAGAAACGCCTTTGCTTCCTCCGTCATCTGGCTGCCGCCGCCTCCTTTTCCTCCGGTGGTTCGGACGGTCAGCGGAAATCCGAGCGCAGCTTCGGCGTCGCGGATGATTCGGAGCGCCTTGGTGTAAGCCATATTCATGGACAGGGCGGCAGAGCGGAGCGAACCGGTTTCCTCAATGGCATGAAGAAGCCGACAGGGACCTTCGCCAAAAAAACGCTGATTTTCGTCATTGCAGAGATAGGTGCGGATGGATGGTTTCATAGTTTCTGTCAAATCCTCCTGATATACAAAAAGAAATCTCGTTGTACTTTCAAAATAACAACGGAATTATACCATGTTTTGTGGTAAAATTAAAGATGGATGATTCCGTTGTTGAGAAATAGATGAAAAAGAGGGAAAACCTATGATGACGATTCGAGAATATAAACGGGTGGAAAGCTTGGAGGAAGCCTGGGAGCTGAATCAGAAAAAGGCGAACCGGGTGATAGGCGGTATGATCTGGCTGAAGATGAGCCGGGGCAATGTAGGAACCGCGATTGACATTTCGGGGCTGGGACTGGATCAGATAGAGGAGACGGAGGACGCCTTCGAGATCGGCGCTATGGTCAGCCTGCGCCAGCTGGAGGAACATCCGGGACTGGCAGTGTACACGGACGGTGCCATGCGTGAGTCGGTGCGCCACATTGTTGGTGTGCAGCTTCGAAATCTGGCGACCGTCGGCGGCAGTATCTACGGCCGGTTTGGATTTTCAGACGTTCTGACGATGTTTCTGGCGATGAATACAGAAGTAGAACTTTACAAGGGCGGCCGTATGCCGCTGGCAGAATTTGCAAAAAATCTTGGCGGCAGAGACATTCTGGTAAAAGTGATTGTCCACAAGGACAAAGCCGCTTACCACTATCAGTCCGTGCGGAATACACAGACCGATTTCCCGGCTCTGACTTGTGCGGCGGCAAAATATGAGGATGGTTCCTATCGTTTTACCGTCGGTGCACGTCCGGGCCGTGCGGTGCTGTTTGAGGCACCGGCGGATATGATTCAGACACTTGTAGAAGAAAAACGAAAAGCCGAAACAAAAGCAGATGCAGATACCGCTGTCAGCCAAAATCAGGACAAAACGCAGACCGAACAGAAAGCAGCCTGTCTTGCAAAATGGGTACGCGATCAGGTTCAGACAGCGTCGAATATGCGCGGCAGCGCCGAGTACCGGAAACATTTAACCGGAGTTCTGGTGAAACGTGCAGTGCGTGTACTGGAAGAACGTTAGAACGCTGAGCATAGACAGTGAAAAGAAATTAACTGTGCATATTACGCGGTCTGTCGTATAAAAGACAGCCGTGATGAAAAAAAGATCTTATAAAAAGGTCATATAAAAAAGATCATATAACAGTATGAATATTTAGGAGATTCACATATGATGCAGATAACAATTACGCTAAATGGGACGAAAATTTCCTCGGAGATTGAGCCGGATACGCTTCTGATCGATCTGGTGCGCAGCCAGGGCTGTTACAGTGTTAAACGGGGCTGCGAGACGGCAAACTGCGGGCTTTGTACCGTATTTCTGGATGAAAAGCCGGTTCTTTCCTGTTCCGTGCTGGCGGCGCGGGCGGACGGCCACAGTGTGACGACGCTGGAAGGACTCCAGGAGGAGGCAAAGGAATTTGGTGCATTCATCGCCGATCAGGGAGCCGAACAGTGCGGCTTCTGCAATCCGGGCTTTATCATGAATGCGCTGGCACTGTTTCGGGAAAAGGAATTCCCGGAGGAGGACGAGATCCGCGAATACCTGGCTGGAAACTTATGCCGTTGTTCCGGTTATGAGGGACAGCTTCGCGGCATTCTGGCATTTTTAGACTGGAAGAGAGAAAAACAGCAGAAGGAGGCGGCAGAATGAAAGTAGTAAACACTTCTGTACGGAAAAAGGACGCCATGCAGCTGGTGACCGGACAGCCGGTTTATGTCGATGATCTGGTTCCGCAGGACTGCCTGATCGTCAAGCTTCTGCGTTCCCCGTATGCCAATGCGATGGTAAAAACGATCAACACTGCCATTGCGATGAAAGTTCCTGGCATTGAGGCGATCTATACGTGGGAGGATGTGCCGCAGGATGCGAAGCGCTACACACAGGCCGGACAGACCTACCCGGAGGCGAGTCCGTATGACCGCCTTCTGATTGACCGTCATGTGCGTTTTCAGGGCGATATCGTGGCGATCGTCGCAGGAAAAGATGAAAAATGTGTCGATAAGGCGCTCCGTCTGATTAAGGTACAATACGAAGTTTTAGAGCCGGTTCTGGATTTCCATACGGCAAAAGATAATCCGATTCTGGTTCACCCGGAGGATAACTGGGAGAGTCTTGCACCGGTCGGCGCGGATAACAAGCGCAACCTCTGCGCCCACGATGAGTGCGGCAACGGGGATGTCGAGGCAGTTTTAAAGGACTGCGACATCGTGATTGACCACGTATATCACACAAAACCGTGCCAGCAGACGATGATGGAGACATTCCGCACCTATTGTTCGATCGACACCTACGGAAGATTAAACATTTTGAGCTCGACGCAGATCGTGTTCCATTGCCGCAGAATCGTGGCCAATGCGCTTCATATCCCGAAGTCGATGGTGCGCGTGAGCAAGCCGAGAATCGGCGGTGGTTTCGGTGCAAAACAGACGGCGGTCTGTGAGGTATATCCGGCGTTCGTTACCTGGATGACGAAGAAACCGTCGAAGCTGATTTTTAGCCGTGTGGAGACACAGACGGCATCCTCGCCGCGTCATGAGATGGAGATGCACGTGCGTCTGGGCGCGATGAAAGATGGAACGATCCGCGGCATCGATCTTTATACATTGTCAAATACAGGCGCATACGGCGAGCATGGCCCGACAACCGTCGGATTGTCCGGACACAAATCGATCCCGCTGTACGGAAGCGTCGAGGCGTTCCGTTTTGTCAGTGATGTTGTATACACAAATATCATGTCGGCGGGCGCGTACCGCGGTTATGGTGCGACGCAGGGACTTTTTGCGATCGAGTCGGCGGTCAATGAGCTGGCCGATCAGATCCAGATGGACCGCTTTGAAATCCGCTTGAAAAATATGGTTAAAGAGGGCGATTTGATGCCTGCTTATTATAACCAGATCAATACAAGCTGTGCGCTCGACCGATGCGTGAAAAAAGTGCGTGAGATGATCGGCTGGGAGGACAAATATCCAGTGCGCGATATGGGCAACGGTAAGGTCCGCAGCGTCGGCATGGGTATGGCGATGCAGGGGTCGGCGATCACGGCGATGGACGTCGGAAGCGCCCGCCTGAAAGTCAATGATGAAGGATTCTATACCTTATCACTCGGTGCGGCAGATATGGGAACCGGATGTGATACGATTCTGGCGCAGATCGCGGCGGAGGTCTTAGAGTGCCCGATCGATGCCATCACGGTGCTGGGCGCTGACACAGATTCATCCCCGTATGATTCTGGTTCTTACGCATCGAGCACGACCTACCTGACCGGTAAGGCAACCGAGCGGTGTGCCCTGCGCCTGCGTGAACAGATCTGCAGACTGGGCGCTGAGCTTCTGGGAGTTCCGGCGGATGCGGTCGAATTCGACGGAAAAGAAGTATTTACAACCGAGAAGGCGGGGGACGAGACGAAAAAGATTGCCCTGGGCGATATTGCGACTGCGTCGATGTACGGACATGAGATTCCGCTGGAGGTGACCGAGACGAGAACCGCCCATATCTCACCGCCTCCGTTTATGGCTGGTGCCGTCGAGCTTGAGATCGA
>JBNMLY010000096.1:0-8342 GCA_050875065.1 Otoolea sp.
ACTGGAAGTTCATCTTGATTCTCACTGCTCTTTTTCCAGGCTTCCAGTTTTCCTGCCAAAAATGATAACCCAAGCTCCTCACGGATAAACTCGATCAGGCGATCATCTACAAATCCATCCAGTACCAGCAGCGGGTTCTGATAGAGGACATAACAAAGCTCCTGGGATGATGTGATATGGATCCCCAGACGTTCTACATAAAACGGATGCCGAACCGGCTCCTGTCGGCAAAGAATCAAACTCATAACGAAACCTCTTGCTTAATGATCCGGTTTGTCGCCGGAAATAATTCTCCAAATCCCAAATCCCGTATCAGGACAATCATGGTGCCCTCCCCCGAAAAACCAAGCGTCATTTCTATCCGCGTCGTCCGATCCGGCCGTTTAGGAAAGCCATCAAGCGGAATTTTTACCGTTTTCTTTTTTTTCGGTTCCATCGGCTGAATCAGGAATTCCACCTCCGATTCCCCCGCCACGATAAATTCGGCAGTCATTTTTGCATCATACCAGCTATCCCCGGTAGCCGCCAGGACTAACTGCCCTTCTTTCTCCCGCTCCTGGATTTTCAGAGAAACGGTCGCTTTCAAGCGTCCCTCACAGATACAGGTAAAATGATAGGCACTCTGCGCTTCACAAAGATCTAACGCACGGTTGAATGCCCCTCGTGCAAATACCTCGCTTTCTGCAAACACCCGGCGCCGCTTGCAGATCTGCTGCATAAAGTCCACCGCCCAGTCTGTTTGTGCAAAGCCCTTTCCCGTCAGAATAATGGCAGAAAAGAGACGTTTTTGCAGCAGTCTCTCCGCACAGGAGGAAAGGATCCTATCTGCCATCTGAATCCCGGCATCGCTCTCCAACACATTCAAATGAAAGGATTCTTCCAGCTCCTCCTGGTCCGCTACCACCTGCATCTGACGCAGACCGCGCTGAACTTTCAATTCATAATAATGCAAGCCATTTTCTGAAAGTTCAAACATTCCCACCTGATTGCTCCAGACTTCCCGTTTCTGGTTCATCACATAGTAAACAAAACTCTCCGCATGGCTGATCAGATGTACTCGGTTTCGATCAATCTGTAAAAAATCTGCACAGTACATTAGGGAATCCATCAATTTCACATCCAGTTCTGGAAGCGAAATTACCAAGCTTTCAACCTCCTCTTTCCCTAATGCCCGTTTCGGAACTTCCAGTATCTGTTTCAAGTACATTTTGAGCAGATACAGTCCCTCATAGCGGACACCATCAATGGTGGCTGTGCCACCCCTTGTTGCAAGGGAAAGAAGTTGATCCTCTATGACCATCCCCTCCAGACTGTCATCCGTCCCATCCACTGCCACATGCCAGGTATCTGCATGCTGTTCTTTTCCAATGCAGGTCGGGAACGACCATATCTGCCCCGGTTCCTGACAGGATATATATGTATATGAATCGCACAAATCCATCCCAATTACAAGTCCATCCATCTATCTTTCGCCTGTTTATCCCTTTCCTCAGACGATCGGGAAGAGGGCGGCTGACACCGCATCCTTTTTCTGGTATTCTCTCATCTCATCCCGAAGCGCCGTCTCATTTTTCACTTTCAGAGAAAGGCTCATCTCATTGAGTGCTGCAAACCGCGTTCCTTTTACTGGCGTCCCAACATTCCGGCAAGTGAGCTGTCCCTGTTTTTTTACTTTCCGACTGCCTTCTTCCTCTTCCTCTATTTGGTATTCGAGGATCTCTCCCTCAAAAATCACTTTTTCCCGAATATAGATATCCCGGTACACCTGGCGCATCTCTTCATAGTGAAATGTTTCTTCCTCCGGCAAGATCCGAAGCTGCAAATACGGACGCACCCCTTTCTTTCCGTGGTACTCAATAATTTCCTTATCCAAAATATGCCCCGGAATATCGATAAAACGCGCCAGATCCTTAAAATACTCAAATACCATGTGCGCATCCAGAAGCACATCCACGACAGACTGGCAAAGCCTCCGCTGATCCTGAGAAAGTTCCGGCAAGGTCGCATAATACTTCGTGAGCGCCAGCAGATAAATATCCGGAATCCGCTCCTTATCCGTACTGCCCTGCACCACCCCTTCCAGAAATGAAAAGGCTTTATCATCCGTCGGACGATTCTCTAAAAAGTATTCCGCACTTTTTACGGTAAAATAAGCGCGGACAATATTCTCCCCTGTCTTTTTGCGGGACGCATACAGCTCAAACACCCGATCCAGCCGGGCAGTATTGCCCGTAAATAACATCTGCGCTACCAGCCGTTCCTCCAAATCATACGTTTCCACATGAAGACGCAGTCCTTGCATCAGCACACTGTACATTTGATCAATGGTTCCATTAAAATGTTCACAAAGATAATCCAAAATCACACTGTCGGGTGCTTCTTTCCTGGAAACACACCATGCCAGCTGCAGCAGTCGCTCATCTTCATCAAACAGATTTTGAATCAAAATTTTCACGCAGAGACGCAACAGCACTACGGACGGCAATCCCTCTATCCCATACCGGCAGATCATCCCATACGCCTCATTAAAATGTCCGCAGCGGATCAAGGTTTCACAGACGCCATTGCGCTCTTCCCGCGTCAGTTCATCTTTGTTGAGGCTAAGCAGATACGAAACGCTTCCATCTTTCTTATCATCCTCCGTCTCGTCTGCCATCGTTTTGTAGTACCGCACAATCGCAGATAAAACCCTCGCCCGAAACAGCGGATGCAGCTGCATCTTCTGATCGGCATGTTCCAGCAAAATTGCATCATCCCCAGTCAACTCCGTTTTCCGGCAGGCCGCCGAACATGCATTGATAAACAGGAACGGATGGGATGGGTTCATCTCAAAGCAGGCCTTTAAAAGTTGCTCTGCAGCACCAAAAACCGGCAAAATCTCGCAAGCTGCGTGGGCATAGCGCGTCCCATTCTCATCCTGGAACAAAATTATATCTCGATCCGAAAACAGTGGTACATACGCTGCACCGTCGGTCAAAAGGTACGCATCTTCTGTCATCAATTCCTCATGGCGCACCACTACATACTTCATCGCCGGTTCACGGCATTCTACCCGGTTGGATTTCAAAATTCCCGGCAGAACCCGCGCCATCCGTGTGTCAACCAGTTCAGGATAGAGCATCTTCTGATAAAGAACCGCCAGAGCACCGTTCATCTGCTCCTGAAAGAGCTGCTCAACGGCAAACTGTTCCATCGTCCTCTCATACATCCGATAAATATCCGAATCCTTTCTTCCATAATGGACCAGGTTCGCGTACAACTTCGCCAGAGAGCCAACATCCAGATTGGCCGAATACGAAAAATACAAAAACACTTCCCTCGGAATCAATTGGGCGTAATTTTCCGGCATCGCATATAAATAATACTCATACAGACGCGTCAGGCTCAGCCCTGCTTCCAGTGCACGGCTATACCACTTAAAACAATCCGTACTTCGGCAATTACCGCGAATCAGCATCGCACAGAGCGCTTCCAGGATTTCCGGTTCTGGATAAAGTCCATAGATAACCGTCAAAAGTCTTTGATAAAACGCCTGGTACGATCGCGCCGAACGGATCACTTCTGCCGCTTTCAGCGCCAGTTCCCGGCAAATGCTACCCCTGCGCGCGCCATAATACAGCACATGAAATTCAAAACGCCCCGCGTTGTCCAGCAGAATCGGATCACTTTCCAGAAGTTTCAGCCCCTCCGCATAGAGGAAAGGGCTGTGGCAGCCGTCCTTAAACTCCTGCTCCATACTGATCAGCACCGTAACCGGGTTTTTTTGAAGTGCCTCATCCAGACGCAGAAGCATCAAATAGTAAAACAGGCTGTTTCCCGTCTCCTCCGACGCGTACTGCTGCAGCATCCGGATCAAGGTATCCCGCCGATCCGAATGTCCCGTCAGGCATACATACAGATAATGATACAGGCACACTAGTTTCCGCTCCTCCGGAGCTGCTGCTGCCATATACCCACCCATCTCGTTCAGAATCGCCTGCGCCTTCTCCCGCTGGTCACTCAGAAGATAAATCTCTGCCTGTAAAAGACGGAATCCCGGATCATAATGGGTCGTTTTCATCTGATCCAGCTCCTGCTGCATACGGTTCAGAGCCTCTTTCCCACCCTTTCCACTTTCGTATTCCAGGCGGGCGGATAAATACCCCGCAAGCTCTTTCTGAAAAGGCCGGTAAGCCCGATCTCGATTTCTTTCCTCCACCGCAAATGCCTCAACAGGAATCCGCACATTTTCCCTGGCAGTCCGGATAAAAATGGCGCCAAAGTTCTTTCCACCATGCAGACGTTCTGCCAGAATCCGGATTGGGAGGCGGAGTTTTCCATCCTCAAAATCTGCCTGTGTAGCGCTTTTTTTCGGCAAATGGATAAATTCCCCATCCGCCGCTGCTTCCAGATACACGCTTCCCCAGCCATCCATCTGGATCTCCAGCGTATCTTCCCGGTTCTCCTCCAGATTCCCATATACCCGCAGCGTTCCCGGTATCGTCAGGCTGACCGGCTTCTTTACCCCCAGTCCAACCAGAAACTCTTCCATAAAATTAGCGCGGCTTCCGTGCCCCTTCAGGCCATCATAGAGTGCCCGAACATGCAAATCCTGCATAAACGGCACTTCCACAAAATCTGGATAATCCAAAAGCCGCTGTGCCGTCTCTATATCCCGTTTCGCCGCCTCCAAAAAATCCTCTGGCGTCCGCAGACCGCCCAACACCTGCCCAGAATCTGCCACATCAATATGAAACTGGTATGGGATTTCTCTCTCACCACAGTTTGTAACCAGATAAAATGAACCGGTAATCTCGTCTCCCGCTGTCAGGAACGAAGCATCTACCTCGTAGACAATCCGACACCGAAGCCCGCCAAACGAATTATTATCCCCCGGAATCCGCACGCGCAGATTGGAAGAATACACAAATCCTTTGACGCTTAATCCATTTTCACTCCCGATCCATAAATTTCTCTGTACCACGGTATTCATCCGCAGCGTCTCGTCTATCGTCTCAGGCGACCAGGTCATCTTCGGCTGTTCCGAATCAATGATTCCTTTCGCCAGCCGGTTAATCCGTTCTTTCATTCCTACCACCTGCCATTTATTGATCTCCTGCTCCCTTGCATCAAACACTCAGGAGCCATTCACTTTCATCTCATACTGTCTTAAAAAACTGCCCGTTCCTCCGACAGCCCTTTACCAACGTCAAAAATCCTCCAGTACGCAAGATTGCACCAAATTTCCGCTCATTCGACCTTGGTCTACCATATCATAGCATATTTTTCCTGCATTTACATCAGGAATTAGAGATTTTATCCTCCCATTCCCAATCACCCTTATATTCCCGCTGATTCTGGTATGTGGTCCAAATTTTAAACGGATAATTCAGACCTGTTAATGACGGATCATACGATTCGGTCATCCCCGCCATCAGACCGCTCTCCTGGTTTGGATCTGGCAAAAGCCACGAAGCATCCACAATCCCCGACGGCAATGACGTCCTGGCAGGCGCACCGATCAGCTTAAAGCTGCAGATCCCCGGTATGTCTTTCCTGCTAAGGTAGGCGGTGTTTAAAAACCTGCACTTGATTGGCTTGGAAGCTGCATCCTCCCACGAACCTACGCCATCCAAGCGTCCGATCAGATACCCCCGGTAAGAATCTTCCCCTACGCCGCTGTACATACCTGCCGTATAACACGTATCAAGCAGCAGCCCGGAAGATTCCTGATAGGCGCCAATCAAGGCACCAACAGCTCCATGCTGGTTCGAACTGTAAACATCCGCCGCACTGAAACTTTCCCGGATAGTCAGTTTTCCTTCCCCGGAACCAATAAGGCCTCCTACCTCACTGTCCCCACAGATATTTGCCCGAGGCCGCTCGGATGCCTCCCCTTTCCGTCTCTGGTTCCGCCCAGCCACGTAACACTGTTCAATCTGAAATTCAGCGTCCGCATTCGCCGGTCCATTCGGCTGCTCGACTACCAGTTTTCCAAACAAACCGCCTATATAATTATCGTTTCCATGCTGGCTTGCCAGTTCCACATATCCGGAAAAGAAACTGTTTTTGAGAACCATCTTCTCATCCGTCCGTGCGGTTCCGACCAGACCTCCCGCATAGGATCCCTGCACCAGTGCATCCGAACCGTATACATACACATTTTCCATTTTAAGTTCCGATACCATGGCAGACGCAACCACGCCACCCGAAACAGAAGTTCCGGTTACTTTCAGATCATCGCCGTATATATAGATATTGTTCAGGGTCAGTTTCGCCCCCTGCTTTACCTGATTTTCCCAGAAACCACTGCCCGCCTGTGCGATCAGGACGGCTGCGCTGTTTGCTCCTCCGGCGATCTCCGGATCCTTGATATATAAATCCTTCACCGTCAGATCATCCGTTTTTTGGAATAGGGCAGATCCCCGCGGTGAATCATCCGTTGTTCCTTTTCCAATCACATTGATCTTCAACTTCGAAATGATTTTATTGTTCCCGTCATATTCCCGCAGATCTTCATTTTCAATGGACAAAAAGCCCTTATCTCCCGCTGAAGGCGTTCCCGAATAATTCGGGAGATGAACCGTCGTCTCCCCATACGCGCCGGATATTTCTTTACAATAGGCCTCCGCTCCCGTCTTCGGATCAACCGAAACCTCCGGATCCTCCTGCCAGAGGATATTGTCAATCTGAACGGCCTTTGAAATTTTCAGACCATTAAATTGTTCTTTACAAAACGACAGATTCTGCAGATGTCTTGAATTGGAAATCTCCGCCACATACGTTCCTGGTTCCTCCGCATTCGGTCTCACCGAATAAAAGCAGCTGTTTACCCGGAGATCCCCTTTCAGCTCTTCTTTCTTTTCCGCATTTTCCGCAAATTTTATATCTGCATACTCCCCCGGTATCAGCTCATTCGGCTCCGATAAAGCACCGTAATTTGCCTGATAGAACGACAGATTATCCAAGTAAAAACGTATTTTAACCTGTCCCGACGGGAGTGTCGTAAACTCAAACCGTCTCGTCGGCTCGTTGGGAATCTGATGCCACCATGATTTATACCCCCACGTCTTGCTCTGCATCAGATCTTCAAAATCCGTGGTACAGTAATATTCCGCTTTTTCAAGCGCTGACTGGCTCAGATCATATGCGTTCAGCTTCAACATATAATACACCGGTTTCTGACTCATCTCCCCCGTCACAGAAAACGTTAGATACAGCCATTTGTTAGGTTCATCGACCGGTTTATCCTCCTGCTTTTCTGAAACCGTCCAGTCCGTCACATATTCAATGTAGAGCCGGTTTCCATTATTCGCCGTCAGGCCGGAGGTTTCCTCCCCTTCTTTCTCCCAGTCCCCGACATGCGTTTTTAAAAACCAGGGGAGTTTCTCCGCTTCTTCCGTCTTTGTCTTATCTGCACCGGCGACGCTTCCTAATACTTCCTGTACCGTTGGCATCGGATAATTCGGTGAAGCCTTTAATTTTGCATCATACGGATAGGCGTTCTTTTTCTCCTCCGTCTGTAACTTTCCACTTAGGAATAATCCGGAGAGCGTATCTGGATAGATCAGTGCCGATTCCTTGTTTACCACAGCCGACGTATAGCATCCCGGATACAGATCCGATGCCTTTCCATTTCCTCCCTGTCTCTCCGATGGCAGTCTGCCTGCCGCACCTGTGTCATAGGAGGCAATAAACGCGGCGGCCAATGTAGCCTGTTTCCCGTCTCCCGTCCCTGTTCCATCCGTTTTCTCCGCTTCCGGCGCATACACGGAAAGCACGGTATAACTATAAGAAACCTGACTGTCTGCCGGAAGCTGGGCTGCCAGACCTCCCGCTTTTCCTCCCGTATAAGCAGCTACGTTATAACGCCCTGGAAGCTTGTCAAAGGCCACATTCGCCCCGGCAGAGGCGCCCGGATGTTTCGAAGTATCATACGTTTCATTTATCGTATGTCCGCCGACATAACAATTCCGTAGCTCTACCGTCGGCGTACTCCGCCCCTGTTTAGCTGTCTGCGCCGCATTTTCGGCAATTCCAATCAGACCTCCCGCATTTTTTCCCTCGACATACAAGGCCGCTGCGCTGTTTTGCAGGTGGAGTTCTCCTTTCGAAGTTCCCACCAGACCACCGCCTGTCCCTTTCAGCGACCGGATGCGGTAGGTGCATTCCACCTTTTGTGCCAGATCTTCTTTTTCCAGGGTCCGATTTCCCAGTTTTTTTCGGAAATGATTCTCCGCCAGAACCCGACTGACGGTCAGGGCGTCCCCTTCAAAATGACCGATCAGGGCGCCCGCAGACGCATCCGCTCCCTCCGCCTGTACCTGCGGATATTCCACCTGTATCTGTTCCAACACCTCCCT
>JBNMLY010000097.1:0-8315 GCA_050875065.1 Otoolea sp.
GATTCAGCCATCCGGCGGTCAGGAAAGCTATCCGGATTTCGTTTATGATGAAGCGTTATATCAGGCAATTTTAAAAGCAGAAGAATATTTGAAGCCGTTTTTCGTCTACGACTTGGACGATTTATACGCAATCGAGTGGGATAACGCAGAGAATGGCGGTTCGGATCGGGATAAAACGACGCTATCAGCCGATCAGTTTTCGGCTGCTCAGCCCAAGTCCGTTTCGAATCAGAAAACGGATACGGCGGCGGACAGCGATCAGGACGCAAAACCAGGGTATTATTATGGAATTTCCAAATATCTGCCCTATGGAACCTACGTGGCGGTCGAGCAGCAGCCGTATTCGGGGGCGCTGGAAGATTTCAAAAATCAGCATTACCGGATTGATCAGCCGAAGGAGATAGAAGTTCCCACTGTTTATGAAGCAGGTGGTAATCACTTATCGCCGGGGAAATCGTCAGCAGATTACCGGTATGATGCGTCGGCGTCGCCGGAAGCGCTGGCGGCGAAGTACCAGATTCGAATGAATGAAGAGTGGGGTGATACGAACCAGGCGGATCTGCGCGAATATGTGATCCGCGCGCATGGACAGGATGGAAATTATGAGATTTATAAATATGGATTGGATGCGGATAAGCGCCAGGGAACGATTGCCTATCCTGGTGGAAGTTATGAGTACAGCGGATTTTCGATCACCCAGCGGGAGACGGCGCCGTACAAGGACATTTACTTATCCGAAAATGCAAAAAGCCGTTACCTGAGCAATGAGAAGGTAGAACGCTATTACCACTATGGTTCCATTTCGGAACAGGCGGGATGGGCAGATTCGGTGGAATATCCGTATGGGGAGAAAACGGATGACAACAACCCGTCCGGATTTTATTTTAAAGACCATATCAGGACGATCACCGGGGCGCTGACCGGATTTGACGGGCGGTATTTTCAGGGACTGGTGCCGTACAGTGTGACAGAACCGGCGGGAGAGTCTGCCTATGATGCAGCCGGATTTACCGGTTATGCGGATGGGAAATACCGGAATACCTTTTATGCCGCGAAGCTTCGGATTGAAAAACTGGATTCGGAGACAGGGGAAAATATTCTGCACGACGATGCAGTGTTTGCCATCTATGCCGCCAGCCGGGATACGTCGAAGTACAGTGAGGGGGAGGTGCAGTTTTATGAAAAAGATACGCGCGTGACCGCCAGCCGAGAATTTCTGGAGGCGATGGGGGCCAAGAAGATCACGCCGGTTGATTCGAAAGCGCTGATTCCGTCAAAATACCCGTGGAAAGCACCTTATACGGGAAAATATACGGGCATGATCCCGGCGGGAACTCCAGTTTGCAGCGAAAATGAACAGGTGGTGATGCAGGATGCCTTTGGAACGCGGACGGGCACCTTCCGGGTTTATTCGACGCTTCAGGATCTGGGAGGTTCGGGGGAAACTCTGCCGTCCAACCAGAATACGGGATACCTGATCACGCCGCAGCCACTGGGAGCAGGTGTCTATGTGCTGTGTGAATTATCTGCCCCGGAGGGATATGTGCGGACAAAACCGGTAGCGGTGGAGGTGTATTCAGATGAAGTAACGTATTATAGGGACGGCGAGCACGATCAGCGGGTGGCCGCCGCCGTTTATGGAGAAATCGTGAGCCGGACGAGTGACAATGGAGCACCGATCCAGAACCCGGATGGAACGAAGCCAAACGGCAATAAGCCGCAGGATCGTGGCGATATAGCGCGGGTTTACGTGGGAAATACGCCGATCCGGCTGGAAATAGCGAAGGTGAAACAGGATGAAACGGAAATTTTGTTTGAGCTCAATGACCGAAAGGAGGGAAGTCTGACAGAACTTGCAAAGCGTTACGGTCTTGAGAATCTGGAACTGGCGTACAACGCGTCGGGAACCTTCCTTGGATACGGATGGTCGAAAGGGTGGCTTGACAGCCTGAAAGCGAAACAGGAAGCCGGGGAGTGGATTGATCTGATTTATGAGGATCAGGTTTTTACCGGAAGGGCGATCTGGCACCGGACTCCAGATACGGCAGGGGCGGTCAACCGCTATCTTCCGGGGGCATCGATGCGTCTGTACGATGCAATCGAGGTAAAGAAAAATGGGGACAGCGAGGATCGGGCGTATGCCGGTGTCAATGTGGTGCGGGATTCATTTGGGAATGTGACGCGGATGTATGTTCAGAAAGGTTATGCGGGGAATCGGCTTCTCTATGTGAAGGACAAAGATCAAGAGGAGGAAGATAACAAAGGAGAAAATAACAATTATACACGATATACGCAGGATGACTGGTTCAATGACCAGGGGGAAGGCCGCTGGATTCTCAAGCGGATTGAGCGGGAGGATACAGACATTTTATACTTCGATCTCGGAGATTTGGACGTATTTACAACGCTTCGGGGCGTACGGTATGCTTATAACGAGAAGGGAGAGCCCGTGCACCCGAAGGATGGGGAGCCGATCTATGCGATGAAAAACGGCGTTCCATTTCTGGAAATCATCAGTTCTTCGTATGGGGAGCTGACATATAGCCGGAAAGAACGGCGATTTGAGCGGGTTCCGTCGGGAACCAGATTTTACCATCTGGCATCGGACGGAAGTCAGGACGCAGAGGTGGAGCCGTACACAGGCATGGCGTATGTGACGGAGGAGAAAACAGGCAAAATACTGGTGTGGGCGGTGCAGGTGGCGAAAGACCGCTATGGAAATGTGATAGCAAAGGACAAGATAAAAACCGGACGCGTGGCGACGATGCAGGCCGATACGGAACAGGAATATACGATCGGAACGTATGACGGAAGTCTGCTGCAGCCATACGTCAATCCGGTGCTGAATCAAAATGGACTGCCGGTTTATTACCAGCGATCGGAACAGACATATACGAAAGGGCATCCGGTGTATGACCGCGATGGCGATTATGTACGTTACCGTTATAGCGATCTTTTGAAAGCTTACAATGCAAATGCCTGGGATCTGCAGTTAAAGGCGGCACTTTATGATATAGGAAGTGACCCTGAAACACGGGAGGATGATCGGCCGCTGTACCACCGTCAGGGCGAGGCGTATCTGATGGAAAATAGCTGGGTAACCGGGGATGAGACGCCGAATGACCCGTTCCATACGCGGATCGGGGACGGACAGGTCGATGTTTTAAAGCGCGTCCCGACGGGAACGTATATTTTAGAGGAAACGCGTGCGCCATCCGGCTATGTAAAACGGATACCAGTGGGTATTACCGTGGAAGAAAGCGGTGAGGTACAGGAGCTGCGTCTTACCAATCGCCCACTCACGGTGCAGATTGAAAAAATCGATGCGCCGGGGCAGTACCGGCAGCCGATCCGGGACTACGATCACGTTTTAAATGAAGCGGAGCACAAGGTCTGGGAGGAAGGAAAAAGCAGTTATACGTTTTCAAGTGTGGAAGGAGCCGTCTTAGCGCTCTACCCGGCTAAACGGATTGCGAGTGATGATTTGGACGCGCATCCATCCGGGTATTATCTGGAAAAGAAGGGAGAAATTCCGGCAAGCTGGACGATACTTGACGAGACAAACCAGAAACAGACCGTGACAGCTAAGTGGACCGTCGGAAAGACGCCGATGGTGTGGGAGGGGATTCCGGCAGGCGACTATATTCTTGAGGAAATAGAGACGCCTCCGGGATATCTGCCGAACTGGATGGAGGTAGAAATACGGGAAACGTCCGATCTTCAAGTTGTTACGATGCGGGATGATCATATAAAAACCGCTTTTTTCAAATATGAGGAGAAGGACGGGAAAAAAGAATGTCTCCTGAATGCCTATGCGGCTGAACTGACGCTGTATGAGGCAGTGACCGATGAAAATGGGATTATCATGGAAGCAGATGGAACCCCGCGCTATGACCGGGAAAAACGGGTGACAAGCTGGAGGACTGAGGATGCGAAAGCTTACAGTCAGGGCAGTGACAGCTTTGCGGAACACTATCAGAAGCTGTATGCAGAATACAAAACAGGATTTAACACGGTTCGATGGTGTGGATACACTGCCAAAAAACAGGAAGAAACGTGCACAGAACAGGGCGAGTCGGTACGGCAGCTCTGGAAACTGGGAAACGGTTCGCAGGCGCTGGTGCAGGTGACAAAAAATCTACAGCCGGATGGAAAAGCCGGATACAGTTATGATTTCCACTGGAATTACCGGACGGAGGGCACTCTGGTCAGCTATGATACCTCCGATGGGATTCATCGGATCGATTATCTGCCGATGAATCCGACAAAAGCAGATTTGGCATCGGGCAGAAGAAAGGGCTATTACGTTCTGGTGGAGACGAAAACACCGGATGGTTACCAGAAAGCGGTACCGAAGCCGGTGATTGTGGAAGAAACCGCCGAAATCCAGTTGTATGGACTGGAGAATAAAGCGAAGTCCGTCTATATTGCCAAGCTGGGAAAGGCGGAAGAAATATTGGAGGAGGCCGTCTTTCTCCCCGGTGCGGAACTTGCAATTTTCAGGGCGGCGCCGGATGGAAGCCTGATACAGGAAAAAGAGTATCTGGTAGATCATTGGATTTCCGGCTCGGATGGAAAGTTTACCGAGGAGGAAGCAGAAAAACAGGAAATTCCAGCAGTCTGGAAGGTGGGAGACTGGAAGCCGCATCAGATTTCTCCGATCGCTTATGGAACGTATTATCTGGTGGAGCTCTCGGCACCGGCCGGGTATCGGCTCATGGAACCTAAGAAATTTACGGTGACTGCGGCTTCGAGCGAGTGGATCGAAGCAGTGAATCGCTTGAAGCAGGGGCGAATCCGGATTGAAAAGGTGGATGAGAAAAAGCCGGAGGAGAAGCTGGCAGGTGCGGTATTTGAAGTGAAAAACCGGGAGACAGGAGAACTGTTTCAGATGGAGACAGATGAGAGCGGGCAAGCAGAAAGCACACTTTTGTCAATCGGAATGATTGGAAAAGATGGAACCTGGATTCCGTACCACTATGAGATTCGGGAGACGATGCCACCGGATGGATACCAGTTGACACCGCGCGTTTATGAGGTGGTGATGGAAGAGCAGAAGGAATGTGAGGTGCTGACGTATGAGCTGACGGTTCCGAATGAGACAACGAAAATAAAGATTTCCAAACTGGATTTTGACACGGGTCTGTTTGTGGCGGGGGCGAAACTGGCTGTATACGATGCAGGTGTACAGAATGGTGTGTATACCGAACAGGGCGAGGCATTGGAGCACTGGGTAAGTGATGGAAACGCACACGTGATAGATGGAAAACTGATTGCCGGGCATACATACCTCTTGAAGGAATTAGAAGCGCCGGATGGATATATGGTGCGAAAACCGATGATTTTTACGGTATCTGATACAGGAAGAGGAATTAACATGATCAGAGATGGGGCAAATGTGCTGGAAACAGAGACGGCGGGAGGTTCATTTGATAGCATAGCGTCTCTGCGGGTGCAGGGAAGAAAAGCGCTCCGCCTGGTGAGAACGCTGCGTGATTTGGACAGAGGGAAAGAATTTGCACTTTCTTCATTGCTGGATTCAGGTTCAGAGTTAGGTTTGAACAGGCCGTTAGATGCAAGTGTAAATTTAGATTTGGATTCACGTCAAAATTCACTTTTAGATGTTTCGTTGGGGAATCCTGTGATTTACTTGAAACGAGAAAAATGCATCAAAGAGGGAGCGGCAGAAGGAGACCGTTTCGAACTGCGTGAGACGATTGTTTTCAGTGATGGAAGTAGCCAGATGCTCAGAAAAGATACATTCCGTCTGAATTTTGATGAGTCCGGGCATTATCCGATGAAACTTCAAACCTTAAGTGGAACGAAATACCGTTTGGAGGAGGCAGATGGCAGGGAAGTGGAGAGCTGGAATTCGGAAAATGTAGATGGTCTGGGATATATCCACGAGATTCGAAATCCAGAATACAGCGACCCTTGCGGCCTCCGCGCCGTGTCCCAGAATGGAAAAGATGGTGCGGCGGTGCTGCCGGGAAGCGTGATTGTGTATGAGATTACATATCGGAATCAGTCGGAGAAGAAAGAAGATATGAAGATAGAACTGCAGATTTCGGCTGGATGCGAATTGATGACAGTAGCTTCGACAGAGGGGGCGATGAAAGAGAATAGGAAGGAAACGGAGAGTGAAAGTGAAGAGAAAGCTCAGATATCAAAGGAAATGGAGAAGCAGATAAAGAGCAAAGGGGAAGAAAAAGCAAAGGAGAAGAAGAGAGAAAGAAAGGGGAAAGAGGTTGAACAAGTAGGTGAGAAATGGTATTGGAATGTAAAAAATGTGGCAGTCGGAGCCGGAGGCGTTTTGCGGGCAGCAGTCCTGGTTGGAGAGAAGATAAATGAAACTAGTCAGGAAAGCAGCTCTGGTTTGGCGGTGCAGGCGACGATATCAGGCAAAAGCTATGAATCTTTCCATCCGATTTTATCTCCGGGTGCAGTTGCCATTGCCGGACGGGTGACGGGAACCGCCGCAGAGTCTTTAAAAAATGTAAAAATAGCGTATACGTTATATTTCAAAGATGCGGACGGAAAAGAGCTTCCGGGTGTAGTTTCTTATAGAGGTTCGAAATCGGGAACGCTGCGGAGTGGCAGCAGCCTGATACTTTCATGTGGAGAATCAGTGGTTCTAACAGGAATGCCATGGGGAACGAACTATGAGATTCAGGCACAAATTCCGGCACAGACACCGGACGGACAGGCGATTGAGTGGAAGAGTACAGGAACGACAGGACGCACGTCTCGGCAGGGAACGACGGCGCTCTGGGAATTTCATCAGAATGATCCGTCTGTGCGGGAGGTGCTGACACGTGGAAAGAGTTATCGCCTGCTGGAGGTTTTGGAATTGGACGGTGGAACAGAAGTGGTGTCGAACCAGATGATGTTTTCTTTGGGGGACGAGGCACAGATTGATGGAATCGGAATGGTGGATGCCCCGACACGGATCATAATTTCAAAGACGGATCTAGGCGGAACAGAGCTTCCGAGCGCACAGATAGAGATTCTGGATCAGGACGGAAATTTGATTGAATCATGGATTTCGACCGATCAGCCACATGAGATAACTGGAAAACTGGCGCCGGGAGAAAGCTATATGATGCGGGAGACAGGGGCACCGGACGGATTTGCGTATGCAGAGGAGATATCGTTTAGAGTTTCAGAGGATGGAATCGTCGAGCGGATTTCGATGCAGGACAAGCCGACGCACGTGGAGATCACGAAATACAGTGTGACAGGAGAAACGGAGCTGCCGGGTGCGCGAATGGAACTCTGGGAGGAGAAGGAAGGAGGAACATTAGTCGATTCGTGGGTATCGGATCGGGGAGCCCATGTGATAAAAGGAAAGCTGATCGCAGGAAAGTCCTATGTGCTGGTAGAAAAAACGGCACCGGACGGGTACTGGAAAGCGGAAAATGTGACATTTACGGTATCGCTGGATGGCAGCATCGATCAGGTGAAGATGTATGATAAACCGACAGAAGTGCAGGTAGAGAAGCGGAAATGGAGGGAAGAGCCGGAACAGGACGAAGAAAAAGAAGAGAATAGGGGAAGTAAGCAAGATAAGAAAAATGAACAGGGAGGTGGAACAGAAGCAGGAACTGGGAAAAACGAGGGCAGCCTAAATGCAGAAGAAAAGGTAGAAGGAGATAGTGGATTTGTAAAGGGGGCTCATCTGCGGATTTCCGATGAAGATGGAAATGTGATACTAGAATGGATTTCTGAAGAGAAAGAAAAACAGATACAGGGAAGTTTAAAAGCTGGCTGCCGTTACGTCCTCGAAGAGATGCAGGCACCGGAGGAATATGAGAAAGCAGAACCAATTCCATTTACGGTGTCCGAGGATGGAACCGTGACGATTGTGCGGATGTATGACCGTTTGAAGCAGGAAAAGCCAGGAAAACCAGGGCACGATCGTCCGGAACAGCCTGAGAAAGTGATGGAAGAACCGAGAGAGGGCTATTTAACGGTTTATGTACCGGAGTCGATCGATGGAAATGGAAAAATTGTCCTCGATGGCAGACAGGCAAAGCCGCTTCCGAAGATGGGGTATGGAGAGTCTGCCATTTGGGAAAAGGATGGAGCTGATCGGAGCGAGGAGGAAAAGGAGCGTCTGAATGAAGTGATTTCGCTGATCTGGAAGTGGAAAGTGGTAATTGGACTGATATGTATGAGTGCCGGGGGTGGACTGGCGCTTGCAGAGCGGCGGAGAAAGGGGAAAATTATAAAAAGAAATAAAGAAAAGAACAATCAGGATAAGGAAGGGTAAAAAAATAAGAGGAAAAGAAAAATGAAAGACAAAATAAGGAAAA
>JBNMLY010000098.1:0-8266 GCA_050875065.1 Otoolea sp.
CGGCGAATCAGAAAAAACAAAAAAAGCTTGGGAGATTCTTCGCGAGATCGCGA
Source organism: Otoolea sp. (assembly GCA_050875065.1). Lineage (GTDB taxonomy): Bacteria > Bacillota > Clostridia > Lachnospirales > Lachnospiraceae > Otoolea. The sequence goes on from JBNMLY010000098.1 coordinate 54, forward strand.
AGGCACGTTCCTGCCTCTTAAAGGGGAATGAACTGGATACGAAGAAGGCAGCCGGTTTTCTGTTAGATGATTTCCGCAGCGGCAAGCTGGGGCGCGTAACGCTGGAAGTGCCGGAGGCATCTGAAAGATAATCCGGTTATCCTTCATAGGTGCAAAGTGCCCTTAAATATCATAAAAGATACGAACATGGCATTTATGCCAGATTTTGCATGCAACATGGATTGAGTTGTAACAGGAATATGACGAATAATAGAGGAAACATATGAGAAAATTAACGGGAGAAAAACTGGAAGCAGAGCTGGCACGCCTTGAGGGAATGCGCGCCTATGAACATCAGTACGAGGGCGCTGGAATTGTCTGCGGTATCGATGAGGCGGGCAGAGGCCCGTTGGCAGGCCCTGTAGTGGCGGCAGTAGCGGTACTTCCTAAAGACTGTACGATTCTGCGTCTGAACGATTCCAAAAAATTGTCGGAGAAATGCCGCGAGGAATTGTTTCTGGAGATTCAAGAAAAGGCGGCTGCCTACGGCGTCGGAATCGTGAGCCCGGAAGTGATCGATTCCATCAATATTTTGCAGGCAACATATGAGGCGATGCGCCAGGCGGTTGCACAGCTTCCGCAGGAGCCAGATATCTTTTTAAATGACGCCGTCGTCATCCCGGGAATTGCAGAAGAAAAGCAGATCAAAATTATCAAGGGAGATGCAAAAAGTGTCTCGATCGCGGCAGCCAGCATTCTGGCAAAGGTGACGAGGGATCACATGATGATGGAGTACGATAAGATTTATCCGGAATATGGATTTGCCAAACATAAGGGATACGGAACCAAGGCGCACAACGAGGCAATTTTGACGTATGGCCCATGTCCGATTCACCGAAGAACCTTTTTGAAAAAATTGCTGGGCGAGGAAGCCGCGATGCAGGGAATGAAATAAAAGAAAGAGGTTTGAATGAGCGAAAGAAACTTTCCGGATAGGGGAATGCTGGGGACAAGGGCAGATTTTATGAATCGAACAAATGAAAAATCTCATGAAAATTCATTCAACCATCGCGCTATTGGAACCGAGTATGAAACCCTGGCGTGTGAATACCTCATCCAGCAGGGTTATCAGATTCTTCACCGGAATTTCCGCTGCCGTCAGGGCGAGATCGATATTATCGCAAAAGATAAGGACTATTTTGTTTTTATTGAAGTTAAATACCGTCGCAGCGGACAGGAGGGCGATCCAGCGGAGGCGGTTGACGCCCGCAAGCAGGCGCGGATTCTCCGTACCGCCCGGTATTATATGACGCGCTATCATATTTCAGAGGACACGCCGTGCCGATTTGATGTGGTGGCAGTGCTTGGAAGTACTGTAAGATTGATTCGAGACGCGTTTTGGTGTGGATAATTATGGAGGAAGCTTTTTCGAGAACTTTTTGGCTTCGAAAACAGTGGAGCGTTAAAAAGAGAGTTTCCATTGAAAATGATATTAAAAAGAGAGTTCATTTATTTATAATATCTATAAATGGGCAAATAAAAAATGTACCATCAAATTTAAGCAAGAGACAGAAAAAGGATGTGACAATTATGGCACTTACCTATATACAAAAAACGGTTCATCCGGCACCGATTTCGCTGCATGAGTCGGACGGCGTGGCATATTTTACCTTTCCGCTATTAGAGCAGACTGGGATAGTGCGCCACGCGTTTTCTACCCGTCTTGGCGGGGCAAGCAAGGGATATTTCGGGACGATGAATTTTTCACTGACGCGCGGCGACGACCGGGACGATGTGCTGGAAAATTACCGGCGAATGGCGCATATCCTGGGAGTGGATGTGTCGAAGATGGTACTCAGCCATCAGACTCACACGACGAATATTCGCCTTGTGACGGAGGAGGACGCTGGAAAAGGAATCTGGCAGGAGCGCAATTATGAAAATATTGACGGACTCATTACAAATGTTCCGGGGCTGACGCTGGTTACCTTTTTTGCGGACTGTGTACCACTATATTTTGTAGATCCAGTACACCATGCGATCGGACTGTCGCATTCCGGCTGGAAAGGAACGGTTCACCGGATGGGACAAAAAACGATTGAGGCGATGGGAGAGGCATTCGGCACAAAGCCGGAGGAGCTACGCGTCTGCATCGGACCAAGTATCTGCCGGGATTGCTATGAAGTCAGCGAGGATGTGGCAGACGAATTTAAGAGGGAATTTGGAACAGAGAGCTGTCAGGATATTTCTTCTGTTCCGTATTCATTATCGGATAAAACAATGGCTGGCTCCCAGACGGATTCAGCGCAGTTTTATCCTTGGAACGGTAAATCCATTCTTATGAAGAAGGGAAAAGGTAAGTATCAGCTTGATCTCTGGGGCGCAAACCGTCGGGTGCTTCTGGATGCCGGAATTTTGCCGGAACATCTGGCAATAACGAATGTATGTACGAAATGCAATCCAGATCTTTTATACTCACACCGTGTAATGGGAGATAGGAGAGGAAATCTGGCGGCGTTTTTAGCGCTGAAGTAGAAATATAAAGAGTAGACATATAAAAAGGAAGGCAGAGGAAGAAAGTCTATCATACCGAGCTTTATACTGGTATTTATGGAATGTTGATGTGCGCTATAATTGATTTGTAAATCCGGCAAAATGGCTTTGCAAAAAACGAACAGCAGCATGATTGAAAATCGGTCGTTTAAATCCGGTTCTGTCAATCATGCTGCTGCCGTTTTTCTGCTGTTTCAGCGAAGATTCAGAAGAGCCTTATGATGCCTTATTTACCAGCCATCTTTCTTTCCTGTTCCTCAATCATCTTTTTTACCATATAACCGCCGACGGAACCAGCCTGCGCAGAGGTCAGGTTACCGTTGTAGCCCTCGCTTAACGGAACGCCAATCTCGTTAGCAACCTCCATCTTAAAGCGGTTCATCGCTTCCTTGGCTTCCGGTACATTGGTTTTGTTAGTGTTGTTGGAACTAGACATAACAGACGCCTCCTTTTTTGCGTGTGCCCCTTTCAACTTTTGTTTCTCTGGGGTGTCTCTTTTTGTTACATTCTCAGTATGCGAATCTTAAAAGTGAAATACACTAGAAGGTTTTGTGCAAATTGTCATTTTGGGGTAAAATTCCCACAATGTAGGGAAAAAAATCGGCGTCAATCCGATTTTTTGCTTGTATATCAGGAAAACTCATACTATAATAGAACAGATGTAATTGTTCCACAGATTCTTACATTTGCGAAGGGAACAAAAGGCTTGGACAATTTTCTGCGTAAAGAAAATTTTGCGGGTTATCGTGCAATGAGTGGGGCATTTGCGGACAAATGCAACGTTGAAAATACGTGAATAATCAGGTTAAGATGGAGAAAAATCCATGCGAGTGATAGCAGGAAGTGCCAGAAGGCTTACATTAAAGACAATAGAGGGGATGGATACCAGGCCGACGACCGATCGTATCAAAGAAACTCTTTTTAATATGATTCACAATGATATTTATGGATGTACATTTCTGGATCTGTTCAGCGGAAGCGGGGCGATTGGGATCGAGGCGCTGAGCCGCGGGGCGAAAGCTGCTGTTTTTGTAGAAAAGAATCCAAAAGCGGCCGACTGCATCCGTGAAAATCTGAAGGCAGCCCGCCTTGCAGATAGAGCGACTTTGTTAAATTGCGATATTTCAGATGCACTGAGACGGCTGGAACCCCGGAAGGAAGCGTTTGACTTCATTTTTATGGATCCGCCGTATAATCATCTATGGGAAAAAGAAGTGCTTACTTATCTGGCGCATTCGTCCTTGGTAGATGCAGAAACGCTGATTATCGCAGAAGCATCCAAAGAGACCGAGTGCGGCTATCTTCCAGAATTGGGATACTATCTTGAAAAAGAGAAGATATATAAGACAAATAAACATCTGTTTATCCGAAAAGCTTGAATACCAAAGGAGAAAAAACACATGAAAACAGCTATTTATCCGGGCAGCTTTGATCCAGTAACGCTCGGACATTTTGATATTATAAAGCGTTCCTCGGAAATTTTTGATCGGGTGATCGTGGGAGTTTTGTGCAATAGCGCAAAATCTCCGTTGTTTTCTGTTCAGGAACGTGTTAAGATGTTAGAGGAAGTAACGAAACAACTCCCTAACGTTGAGGTGCAGTCATTTGACGGACTTCTGGTGGATTTTGTTCATCAGAACCACGCAAAAGTAATTGTACGTGGTTTACGTGCCATCACAGATTTTGAATATGAGCTGCAGCTCGCGCAGATGAACCGGGTGATTGCACCCGAAATAGATACCCTGTTTTTGACGACAAACCTTAAATATGCGTATTTAAGCTCCAGTATGGTAAAAGAAGTCGCGATGTACGGTGGGGATATTTCTGAATTTCTTGCTCCCGTGATTGCGGAACGTGTAAAGGAGAAATACCAGGCGCTTCGGGCAGACAGGGAAAAGAAGGAGAAAAACTATGAGCAGAATTGAACAGATCATCGCAGAAATTGAAGATTATATCGATAGCTGCAAGTTTCAGCCGTTGTCCAACACAAAAATTCTGGTAAATAAAGAAGAAATAGAAGAACTGCTCGTGGAACTGCGTCTTCGCATTCCGGAGGAGATCAAAAAATATCAGAAAATTATCAGCAATCAGGATGCAATCCTGCAGGAGGCCCGTTCTCAGGCAGATGCCATGGTTGCAGAGGCAACGGCACAGACGAATGAACTGGTAAATGAACATGAGATTATGCAGCGCGCTTATGCAGAAGCGAACAGTATCATAGAACAGGCAAATGCTCAGGCACAGCAGATTGTGGATAATGCAGTCAACGAAGCGAATAATATCCGTCAGGGTTCGATCCAGTATACGGATGATATGCTTCGCAGCCTGCAGGCGATTATTCAGCATTCTATGGATGGCGCCCAGAGCCGTTTTGAGTCTTATATGAGTGCAATGCAGTCCAGTTACGACGTGGTATCTTCTAATCGGAATGAACTGGCTGGAAGCGTTGTGACTGAATCGGAGGCTGACGCAGAGGCAACTGCTACTGCAACCCCAGCGGAGGCATCTGGCGAAGTAGCCAAATAAAGAGAATGAATGAGAAGCTGGCGTGCACCAGTTTCCACAGTACATAATGCCGGATGAATAGTCCGGCATTTTTTTCTCTGTCTTTTAAAACAGAACGGGTTTGCGCAATTCCGGAAAGTCCTCCAAAGGCGGCGCAGGCGGCCATGGAGGCGGACTGTAAGGGAATACCAAGAAAGCCGGAGCGGGAGAGCTGTTCAATTCCAGTCGTCATTTCAGCGGATCCGATCAAAAAAAGGCGCAGGGATCCAGAGAAAAAGGCGTCCTCAAAGGATGCCAAGATTGAATATAGCATGATATTGCCCCCGATTCGCACCTGTAATTCCAGACAGTCCATCAAAATATCATCAAAGGACGTGAAGGAAAAAGATGAAGGATCCGGTGTGGGAGGAAAAGGAGTGTGTGGATGAAGCTTTTCGGCTGTCTGGGCAGGCACCGTTGGAGGGAAAAGACGGATTTTATTGTAGATGCCGATCAAAAGAGCCATTAAAAGTAAAGGCAGATACAATGCTGCAACCAGATAAGAGACAGGAACCGAAGGATGCAGCCGAGGGACGATATAACCGGCAATGAACATGGGGCTGGGAGAACCGCTGACCGCGGTTAAAAGCCTCTTTTCATTGGAGGAGAGGAAGTTCTTTTGATTAAAGTCAGCCGCTGTTTTCATTCCCATCGGATACCCGCAGAGCAGCCCGGTCAGCAACGCATAGCCGCTATAAACGGACATTCCCAGACGGTTTAAAAGCGGCTGGAAGGGCGCCAAAAGCAGGCGGACACCGCCGCGCTCGGCCAAAAGCCTGGAAAACAGCATAAAGGGAAATAAGGTCGGCAATACAGTGTTGAACCACAAGAGAAGCCCTTTTTGTGCCCCGCTTGCTGAGAGATGAGGATGCGAGAGCAAGAGTATCAGGATGAGCGCGGGAAGAAGGGCGGAAGCCATTTTTTTCGTATACACCATAAAAATACCTTTCTATTGAATAAAAGGGGAACGTTAAAAATGCACGGAAGTTTCATCCCAAATGAAACTCTATTTCCGGAATATTCACTGGCGTCACAATGTTTCTGTCAATTCGTATATAGATAATCAAAAGCAAACTGCTTGATATCAGACGAAGGAGCTGTTGGCAGAAATAAATTTATAGAAGGGATTTCTGTAAGGATGCATCATCAAACCGATTATATCCTTAAAATAAAATACATCGGCTAGATCATGTATATGCGCTTGGAAAAACTCTCATTCGCGCATGGAATACGTGACGATGAATGAAAAAAATTACGGAGTGGGTGGATGAACCATTTTGATGATATATAGTTTACCCTATAATGACGGGGACACAACTGACAAACAATCCGCTCACAAGATCAGGCACTGAACGATTTTGGAAGCATGTAAAAGAAACAGGAGGAAAACGATTGGATTACCGAGAACTGCCGGAAGAATTTCTTGAAAAAATGAAACAATTTCTGGGGGAAGAATACCTGGAGTACCTGGCTTCGTATGAGGAAGAACCGCGTTCGGGACTGCGCGTCAATACGGCCAAACTGACACCGGAGCGATTTTTAGAGATGGCGCGGACGGCAGACTGGAATCTGAAGCCGGTGCCGTGGACGAAGAATGGATTTTATTATCAGAGCGAGCGACCATCGAAGCATCCGTGGTATTATGCGGGACTGTACTATTTACAGGAACCGAGTGCGATGGCACCGGCGGCCTGGCTGCCGATTAAGCCTGGCGACCGGGTTCTCGATCTGTGTGCGGCACCAGGCGGTAAAAGCACGGAGCTGGCGGCAAAATTGGCTGGTACGGGTGTCCTGTTTTCCAATGATATCAGCAATTCGCGCGCCAAAGCGCTTCTTAAAAATCTGGAAATGTTCGGAGCGGGAAATATCTGCGTGACAAGCGAGACCCCAGAAAAAATGGCGGGCATCCTGCCAGAATTTTTTGATAAGATCCTGGTTGATGCGCCCTGCTCCGGCGAGGGAATGTTCCGCCGCGATCCGTCGATGGTAAAGAGCTGGAAGGAAAAAGGGCCTGATTTTTATGCGCCTTTACAGCGTCAGATCCTCGACTGTGCGGTTCAGATGCTTGCGCCTGGCGGAAAGCTGGTTTATTCGACCTGTACCTTTGATTGGGACGAGGATGAGGGAACGATCGAGTGGATTTTAGAGAAATATCCAGAGATGGCGATCGTGCCGCAGAACCCGGAATACGGCTTTGAGGGAAGCCGGGGCATCGAGGGATGCCTGAGGCTGTTTCCGCACCGTCTGGAGGGCGAAGGACATTTTGTGGCGCTGCTGGAGAAGCGGACGGGGAAACTGGGCACAAATGTCAAAGATTTGGGAAACGCCGATGAAAAAGAATTTTTATTAAAACAAGACACTAAGGAAGAGCCGAACGAAGAAATACAGAAAAGAGAAATCAATCGGGCAGACGATGATATAAGCGCTGCACTTTTGATAGAGGAAATTGAGGCACAGTTGTGCCGTGTGGCAGAAGACGGTAAGTCTAGACAGATAGCTTATGGAAAAGCAGCGGGGAAGGTATTCGGAAAAGGCAAACCAGGAAGCCGCGGATGTTCGAAACGGGATGATAAGGAATTACGCCAAAGAAACATCGGCTCACCCCAAACAGATACATATAATCGGGATGAAAAACAAAGAAGAAAGCGGGGCAAACAGGACGGAAAAAACGGGGCGCGAAATCAGACCGCTGAGGATTTCTCCTCCTTGTTCGATCTTCTGCGCCAGCTTCCAGAACAAACCTGGAATCCAGTGCAGTTTTACCGCGACAGCGAGCGCATCTATTATCTACCAGCCACGATAGCAGGCGATAACACGCGTTACTTTAGACCACTCCGATGCCTGCGGACGGGACTTCTGCTTGGAGAACTGAAAAAAGGGCGGTTTGAGCCGTCCCAGGCACTTGCGATGAATCTACAGATGGAAGAATTTGCAAACCATCTGAATCTCGATGCCTCGGACGAACGCACGATCCGCTATTTAAAAGGCGAGACGCTGACCGTCGCGGGGGAAGAAGTGGCAGATGGCCTTGTGCTGGTATGCGTCGATGGATTTCCGCTCGGCTGGGCGCAGAAACGGAGTGCACAGCTTAAAAATAAATACAATCCCGGATGGAGGTGGCAGTGATGGGACAGGGA
>JBNMLY010000099.1:0-8089 GCA_050875065.1 Otoolea sp.
GAAAGTAAACTTTGTCAATGGAAAGACGGCCCCGACCCCAGAGCCGGATCCAACCCCAACTCCGGATCCAACTCCGGATCCGACGCCGAATCCGACCCCAACCCCAACCCCGACTCCGGAGCCAACTCCGACGCCGAATCATAATGGCGGCGGTCACAGCAGCCGGGGAGGTGGTTCAAGTTCGAGTGGAAAGCAGAAAACGGCGTCGGCGGGACCGGGCACATTGCCGGAGGAACCGGCACTTCCGGAACTCCCGCTGGAAGAGATCCCATTTGAGAATATTCCGGAGCAGGAACTTCCAAAGACTGGAGATAGCCGTGTGGATATTTCAACCTGGATGTTGGTGATGGGATTGCTCGCGGCCGCCTATGCCCGGATGTCTGGTAAGAAAGAACGGGCAGATAAAGAACAGTAATTGGATGACGTTTGACTTTTTGATCTTGGTACCATAAAAACAGCATATCGAGTGAAATAAAAAACGCTCCTGGACGACCCATACGAAATATGGATAGGTCGTGCCCAGGGGCGTTTCTTTTGCTTGAGAAACCATGGACAGGTAATTTTAAGTATGTATGTCTGAAAATACCGGCAGCGTGAAATCAAAAAATAGTTTTTTTGAAAAGTTTCGGATAGTTCCGATATTTTAGATAAAATACTCCGCCTCACTTCTCCGCGTATAATTCTGCTCCAGCATCGCAACATGGGACAGGAATGCCTCGTTGTCGAAATATTTTGCACCAGCCGGGCAGATCTTGATGCACGCCTGACACTTGATGCAGATACCGGTGCAGGTGTCCGGTGCCTCGGCCGGGATGGAACCCATCGGACAGACGGAGGCGCAGAGGCCGCAGCCGGTACATTTATCCGGATCAGTGACCGGTTTTGCCTTCAGGAAGACGGCAGGTTTTCCGTCGGTGCCGAGCGGTGTGTAGTATGGTCCGACCGGATCGTCGCCGCGCACGGCAATCGGAGCCGGGATTTCGGTCAGGGAAGTGATCTTTTCGGCTGTTTTGACACCGAAATCACGGATCTGTGCGAGATCCTCGGCGTTTGGGCGTCCCATTGCGAGCTTGTCGCTGAATACGTGTTCGGTCGGGATGCCGGCGCCTGCGACAGTGTGGAAGCCGTGTGTCTCTAATTCATTGCGCAGCTCGATGAGCCCATTGTCAAAGTTGCGGTTGCCGAAGACAGCCACCGGAACGGCGAGCGCGCCATTTCCCTCAAAATGAGTCTGTACAAACGGAAGCATCTTGTTCGGGATGCGTCCCGCGTAGACCGGAGTGCCGATGACGAGCAGATCGTCGGTTCCGTATGTATGGACGGCTTCGCGGCTTTCTGGCAGCGTGAAATCATAGGAATCCACCGGGACGCCGAGTGTGTCAGCGATTGCCTGGGCCAGCGTGGTGACAACCTTTTTCGCATTGCCGGTCGGGCTGAAATAGACTGCGTGTACGTGCTTGATTTTCATAGTGATACCTTCTCTTAAAAATTATAATAGTGTAATAGGAAATGAAAAGATGTAGGTTTAGAAATCTATAAACACATCTTATGTTAAGTATATTAACATCCTTGAGGTGGAAAGTCAAGATACAGTTCGCAGGAAGCTGTTCTCAATATCATTTTTATAGATAGAATTTCTACTAAAAATCTGTTATATTAAAGAAAAGAACAAGACTAGAAAAGGATGTTTAGAATTTTATGACGGACAAAGAAAGAGAGATAGCGGAGAAAGCGGATATTCTTCATCAGGCATCAATGCTGTATCTGGCTTCCAATCTGCCGATTGATTATGGAACGGGGAAAACCTATACGATGGTGGAAGTGCATATGTTGAAATATATTGTGGATCATCCGGGAAAAACGACCACGGAGATTTCACTTGACTGGGATAAGACGAAAGCGGCGGTTTCCCAGATGATGAAGCGGATGGAGCAGAAGGGGCTGATTTACTGGAAAAGCGCGCCGGACAGCAATAAAAAGCAGATGTATTATGCAACCGAGCAGGGGGAAATGCTGCATGAAGTACATGAGCAGTACGATGCCAGGGTATTTGCAAAGACCTTGGATTTTCTGGGGGAAACGTGTACGCAGGAAGAGATTGAGACCTGCTTTCGTGTTCTGAAGGAGTATGCGCGGGCGCGGAGAAGAAAGCATTACCGCTCGAAATAAAGAGCAGAGAAATATAGAAGCGGGTCATTATGGGAAGATTGCTGCGAAAGTGGCAGTCTTTTTAGTTTACCTTTTTATTTTATCATTACATATGTCTTGTCACATGAAATAATATGTGCTATACTTGTGCGGATGCACAAACGAAGGGCTGCTTAAAGGCGTATTTCGTTTGCGACAGGGTGATAGAACGGCAGATAGTTTCCTGCGATTTGGAGGCGGAACTATGTGCGGGATAAAAAGATAAGTGTAAACTTATGGATAGAAGAAAGGAAGGCAACAAAATGGTCCGGGAGGAAAATTACGATGTGGTTATCGTCGGATGCGGCGTGGGCGGTCTGTATACGGCTTTAAATCTGCCGTCAGAGGAGCGGATCCTGATGATTTGTAAGGAAGATCTGGAGAGCTGTGATTCTATGCTGGCGCAGGGAGGTATCTGCGTGCTGCGGGATGAGACAGATTATGACGCATATTTTGAGGATACGATGCGCGCGGGTCACTATGAGAACCGCAAGGAGAGTGTGGACATCATGATCCACTCCAGCCGGGATGTGATAAATAATCTGCTGAAATTGGGCGTAGGGTTTGACAAAAATCCAGATGGCAGTTTAAAATATACAAAGGAAGGCGCGCATTCGCAGCCGCGTATCTGTTTCCATGAGGATATTACGGGAAAAGAGATCACGACGACCCTGCAGGCGCGTGTCAAAGAGCTTTCTAATGTAGAAATCCGGGAATATACCGTCATGACGGATATTCTGGTGGAAAAAGGCGTCTGCACCGGTATTCTGGCCAAGAATGCAGACGGCGATATTTTGAAGATTCATGCGAAAGACACGGTTTTGGCGACCGGCGGCATCGGCGGCCTTTACAAACATTCGACGAATTTCCCGAGTCTGACGGGCGATGGACTTACTGTGGCAAAGAAACACGGCGTGCGTCTGGATCACCTTGATTATGTCCAGATTCATCCGACGAGTCTTTACAGCAAGAAGCCGGGGCGCAGCTTCCTGATTTCGGAATCGACCCGCGGCGAGGGCGCTGTCCTGTTAAATGGAAAGGGCGAGCGCTTTGTTGATGAGCTTCTGCCGCGTGATGTCGTGACGCAGGCGATCGAGAAGGAAATGGAAAAAGAGGGCAGCGACCACGTATGGCTGTCGTTTAAGGCCGTTCCGGAGGAGACGATCCGGAACCATTTCCCACATATTTATGAGGAATGTCTGAAAGAGGGCTACGATATCACGAAAGAACCGGCTCCGGTCGTACCGGCGCAGCATTATTTCATGGGCGGTATCTACGTCGATCATTTCTCAGAGACGACGATGGATCACCTGTATGCAGTCGGAGAGACGAGCTGCAACGGCGTACACGGAAAGAACCGGCTCGCCAGCAACAGTCTGCTGGAAAGCCTTGTATTTGCAGAGAGAGCGGCAGGCAAGATCGCCGGACGGGAGGACGAAGAGTATGAATCCAATTACGATGCAGCTTGTTGCGGATGAGTATATCCGCATGGCGTTAAAGGAAGATATCAACAGTGAGGATGTTTCGACGAACGCAGTCATGCCGGAATACCGCAAGGGCGAGGTGCAGCTCTTAGCCAAGGCGGATGGCATTATCGCCGGGTTACAGGTGTTTGAGCGGGTATTTAAGCTGCTGGACGAGGCAACCGAGACGAAGTTTGAGGTAAAAGACGGAGATGCGGTCACAAAAGGACAGTTATTAGGCGTGATCACCGGAGATATCCGGGTGCTTCTTTCGGGTGAGCGGACGGCGCTCAACTATTTACAGCGGATGAGCGGCATCGCGACCTATACGAACCAGGTGGCGAAGCTTCTGGAAGGAACCAAGACGACCCTTCTGGATACGCGCAAGACGACCCCATGTATGCGTGTGTTTGAAAAATATGCGGTCAAGGTCGGCGGCGGCAGCAACCACCGTTATAACTTGTCCGACGGCGTGATGCTCAAGGACAACCATATCGATGCGGCGGGAGGCGTCAAAGAAGCGATCGAGGCGGCAAAGAAATATGCACCGTTTGTCCGTAAGATTGAGGTGGAAACCGAGAATCTGGATATGGTGCGCGAGGCGGTGGAAGCGGGCGCAGATATTATCATGCTGGACAATATGAGTCCGGATGAGATGGCGGAGGCGATCCGTATCATCGACGGACGCGCCGAGACAGAGTGCTCCGGAAATATGACGAAGGAAAATATTGCGACGATCACGAAACTAGGCGTGGATTACGTGTCTAGCGGTGCGCTGACGCACTCGGCCCCGATTCTCGATCTGAGCCTGAAACATCTGCGGGCGCTGTAAGCGTCTGAATATGAGAACGTGAATCGTTGCGGCATTTCAGTGCAGAAGGCCGGCGGATCGCGGGTGGTGGCAGCCTGCTGTATGGCACTTATGTGACATGGCAGATGAATCAGAGTGAGATGTCAGCGGGACAGGGCGATTATTTAAAGTATAAATTAAAGAAAGGACAGGGAAAACAGGATGGAAACAACGATGACAGGAGCACAGCGGAGAAAGAAAATACTGGAAATGCTGGGACAGTCATCCACGCCGCTCTCCGGCGGGGCGCTGGGACGGGCCGTCGGCGTGAGCCGTCAGGTAGTGGTGCAGGACATTGCGCTTCTGCGCACCGAGGGACACCCTGTTCTTGCGACGGCCCGTGGATATGTGCTGGAGGTACCGCACCAGACGGCACGCCTCTTTAAAATGTGCCATACAACCGAGCAGACGCGCGAGGAACTCAATACGATCGTCGATCTGGGCGGCGAGGTGCAGGATGTGATGGTGAACCACCGCATCTATGGAAGGGTGTCGGCCCCGTTGAATATCCGTAGCCGCCGCGACGTTGAGGCGTTTGTGGAAAATATCCGGACGGGACGTTCCACGCCGCTTTTAAATGTGACGTCGGGCTATCACTTCCACCACGTAGCTGCCGATCAGGAGGAGATCCTCGATGAGATCGAGGCGGCGCTGCGGGAAAAGGGTTTTCTGGCGGACTTTCTTCCGTATGAGAAGGAAGAGGTGGAAAAATAGTATCATAAGTGAGGCGTATGTTTCGCTTGTTGTTTTTGTCATAGAGCTCTTATATGGTGCGGTAGAAGTTGGAGAAGATTTTTTACATAAAAATATGGAAAAATCGTATAATCTTCAGCAAAAGAAGAGGAAAATTGAAAAAGTATGAGTGCGGTCTATGTGGCGGAAATCCTTATTTTGCAAGGCTTTCGCGGGTTCTCGAAGTCGAAAGAAATGAATTTTTGAAATTATTTTAAAAAATTTGAAATTTCCTGTTGACATTCTTTTTCAAATGTTATATACTATCTTTGCTGTCGATGAGACAGACAAGCAGTTGGCTGAAAGGTCAGGTGCGGGAAAGGTTACAGTGCCGGATAAAACGGTCAGAATCGCAAAATGAATATGAGTCTGTAGCTCAGCTGGATAGAGCAACGGCCTTCTAAGCCGTGGGTCGGGGGTTCGAATCCCTTCAGGCTCGTCGAATCTGTTTCGACAGATTCCTATGGTGGATATAGCGCAGTTGGTTAGCGCGCCAGATTGTGGCTCTGGAGGCCTAGGGTTCGAATCCCTATATCCACCTTCCTTTAAAAAAGGATATTTTGCTGATGGGCTATCGCCAAGCGGTAAGGCACAGGACTTTGACTCCTGCATTCGTTGGTCCGAATCCAACTAGCCCAGTTTGATATGGGGTATTAGCTCAGTCGGTAGAGCACTTGACTTTTAATCAAGTTGTCCGGGGTTCGAATCCCCGATGCCTCATTAGGAAGACACATTGCGGATGCGATGTGTCTTTTTGTTTCACAGGAAAGCAGAAGGCTTGCTTTGTTGTTGGCTTTGCCATAAAGATTTTTTGAATAACGGAAAGCGACAATGAAAAGGTAAAGAATAAAAAACAGTGCCTCGACAAGAAATGCCGGGGCTTATTTTTGCTTTTGTTTTAATATTGATTTTAACATTGATTTTAACGTAAGGAGGTTTTGAGTTATGGCGAAACAGTCAATGCGCGTAATCGGAGAGTACGCGATGATCACGGCGGCGACGTTTGTGGTGGCGGCAGCCGTCTATTTCTTTTTGATTCCGAGCGGCGTATCGGTGGGAAGTATCTCCGGTTTGGCGATTCTTTTGGGAAATGTGATACCACTGCCAATCTCGGTGCTGACGTTTATTTTAAATGCAGCGCTTTTGGTGGTGGGATTTTTATTTATCGGACGTGAATTCGGCGTCAAGACGGTGTATACGTCGCTGATTCTGCCGGCATTTCTGTGGGTGTTTGAACAGGTGTTTCCGGATTTTGTGTCGATTAACCAGGATGCGATGATGGATACGGTCTGCTATATTTTCGTCGTCAGCATCGGCCTGGCGCTTCTGTTCTGGCAGAATGCTTCGTCCGGTGGCCTGGACATTGTGGCAAAACTTCTGAATAAATATTTTCATATGGAACTGGGAAAAGCAATGGCGCTTCCGGGAATGTGCGTGGCGCTTTCATCTGTATTTTTCAGTGACAAAAAGCTGGTGGTGCTGGGTATCCTTGGCACCTACTTAAATGGAATCGTGCTCGATCATTTTATATTCGGCCTGAATCTGAAAAGAAGAGTCTGCATTATCTCAGAAAAAGAAGAGGAAATCCGCCGATTTATCCTGCATACGCTTCACAGCGGCGCGACGATCTATCAGGGATTTGGTGCATTTGACAACGAGCCGAAGACCGAGATTATCACGATCGTGGATAAAAACGAATACGCGCAGCTCATGCCGTATATATTAAAAACAGACCCAAAGGCGTTTGTGACGGTGTATGCGGTGAATGAGATTATTTATCGACCGAAACGATAGTGAAACGTTTTTTAAATGAAAATATAGTACGTTGCAAACAGCACAAAGTTGAAAAAACTTGAGAGAAAGAATTGTGGAGAAAAACAGTTCATAAAATGATAAAAAAACTCAGCAAAAGAAAATAAATGAAATTCGCTTGACGCGGTACATGATTCATGATATAGTCTTATCAAAGTTAGATGCGACTAACTTTTGAAGAAGAAAAATAGAAGGCAGAAAACGCCTTTTATTTTTTGAACGGCAGTTAGTATAATCTAACTAAAGATAGGTTAAACTAACTTGTGAGGATGCGAAAGAAAAATGTGTTTTTCAGGGCCTTGAACGGTTTGGATAGTCTGAAAAACTAAAACCATTGAAGCATCGTAAGGATCCGGAAAGGTTTGGAACATGAAAGCGGGATGACCCTCGGGAAAAGTCAGGAGGCGGGAAGATGGAACGGTTGTTTGAAGAAGTGTTTGTAGAAGTATGTGCGCCGACGCTTCGCGGCGTCAAGCCGTCGAATCTGTTCCGTTATCAGCCACAGAGCCGTGAAAAACTTCTGGAAGCACTTGATTTCTGGAACCGGGAGCTGGAACCGTCGGGACTTCAGGTGCGGGCGCTCAAAGAGTGCAGCCGGACCGGTGCATTTCTGATTCTGGTGTACCGTGAGGAATGGCTTCACTCAATTTTGGGTAAACCATCCATACAGCATTTTCTGAATTCGTCCGGTTATCAGATGAAGGAGACGGTCGATGACTATTTGAGTCAGCTTTCCAATCGGCTCTGCCTGGAACGTGATTTTCCACATGAGATTGGCATTTTCTTGGGGTATCCACTGGAGGATGTCATCGGTTTTATCGAAAATCAGGGTAAAAATTATACCTGCAGCGGTTACTGGAAAACGTATGGCGACCCGCAGGAAGCAAAGCGGCGGTTTGATTCATACCGGGAATGCACGGAAGTGTGCCGGGAAAAATACCGTCAGGGAACACCGATTATTCAGCTTGTCAAAGCTGCTTAATAAATCTAAGTAAGTGATTTTTTATTATTCACAAGGAGGAAATAAAAATGAGCAAGGTAGCAA
>JBNMLY010000100.1:0-8056 GCA_050875065.1 Otoolea sp.
ACTCTTAACATACTCATTTTCCTTTTCCCTATACTATTTATTTTATAAGGTAATCCGCATTCTCAAACAGATTTTCTTACTTTCTCCCCCCTACTCATTCCGGATCGCTGCTAGCGGACTCAGCTTCATCGCACGCATCGCCGGGAAGAATCCTGCAGCCATGCCGATGATAATGGCAAATCCGACAGACGGAACTGCCAGCCAGAACGGAATCACGGACAGTTTTCCATCCATTCCATACAAAAAGGTCGCCGCCAGAAACTGGTTGATCAGCGCCGACACGAGAAAGCTCAGGAGCAACCCGATGACTCCGCCGATGAAACCGATAAAACCGGCCTCAATCAGGAACATATTTCGGATAGTTGCAAGGGAACATCCCAACACTTTCAGAACGCCAATCTCTTTCGTCCGCTCATAGATGGACATCATCATCGTGTTGGCGATTCCGATCGCTGCTACCAGCAGGGAAACGGCTCCGATACCGCCGAGCGCCGCCTGGATCATATTGGACTGCTGCTTGGACTGTTCCAGCCATTCCATCTGGCTGTTGGCCTCATAGCCCATGTTACTGATGGCTTTCTGTACCTCGATCACGTGATCCATATCATCCACATTGACCGTTGCTTCCTCATAGACAAAATAATTGTACGGTTTTCCTTTTTTATTGGTCGGCTGGCCCGGAATCGGCTTCTTCTTGAACACCTGTTTTAACTGTGTTTTGAGCTTATCCAGATCGACATAGACACCGTAACTGTAATCACTCCAGTCTTCCGGTCCGCCCGCGACCAGTCCAGCGGTTTTCAGCATATATTTTTTGGGAGCCGCTGCTTTCTGGCCGCCATCGTCACCGCCCGAATTGCCCTTCGACTGATAATACGCATCGGTGTCAAAGATCGTGAACATCGGTTTATCGATAAAATCGATATCCGGCATCTCCCCGGTGTCCCAATAGCCTTTTCCAGTCTTGGCATTGCTGAAATTCTGCGCGACCATATTTCCGACTACCATCTCCATATCTTTCGTCTCGGAAGTCGGAAGTTTTCCTACTCCCAGCTTAATATTTTTCATCGCCTCCAGGGGAATCCCGTACAGCTGTACATTACCCTCGTAGATCCCCTGACGCATGATCACATTTAAGTCCAGCCTCGGATAAGCACTCGTTACATGCGGAATTTTTTCAAATACTTTCATCGTCTCATCCGTCATGAAGCTGTCCTCTGGATTTTTCTTGTCGCCGGAACTTCCATTGTCATAATTATACACCTGAATCGCGGTCAGGCTTCCATAGGAAGAATACTGTTTGATGGTAAATTCTTTCAGTCCTATTCCAATGGAAACCATGACAACGATCGACGCCGTACCGATCACGACTCCCAGAACCGTCAGAAAGGTACGGAGTTTTCTTCGAAACAGGTTGTTGACACTCATCGTCAGCAAATCACTGAATCTCATTTCCATCGATCCCTTCTATTTTTTCTTTTCTCCCTGATGAACGTTTTTTTCCCTTTCAATGTCATTTTTTTCACATTCCGATGCATCCGTTGTCGGTGTTCCTGGCTTACCCAGTTCACTACCTACTTCGTCTTCTAACTCATCTTCAAGTAACGTTTCTTCCGCCATCTTCTTCTTTTTCCGTTTCCAGACAAGTATGCCAACACCTGCGCCCACAAAAGCTGCAATCACAAGCGGAACTGCCATCCGGCCAGCGCCGCCCTTTTGCGCCGCATCAGCATCTGCATCCATACCTCCATCCATTCCATCCATACCGTCCATTGTGTCATCCGAAACCGCCTCGCTCACGGTCAGAAGCATTTCTTTTTCGACCTCTGAAACAACTCCATTTTCATCCTCATAGGAAATGATAATCTTCACTTTTCCATCATCCGTTGTCGGCGCGATCGCGGTCAGCATCGTATCGACATTGCCAGTCTCGCCCGGTTTAATATTTCCGACGTAAGCATCCGCCGGCTGGATGGAATCTGCCTCAAAGCGTGCCATAACATTGTAAAGAATCACTTTTCCGGTGTTGTTGATGCCAAACATGACATTGGTCTCAGAACCAACCTCGATCGCGTCTGGCATCACATCGATCGTGCTGGTATTCAGGCGCGGTTCTTGTCTGACCGGAAGGGCAATCTTGACCTCCTCCTTGGCATTTTTAAATTCCGGGCTGTCGTACTGCTCCTGAATCGTCATGCGGTATGACTTCTGTTCTGCCGTCGGCGCCGCCTTGAACACCATCGAGAGATCCGCCGTCGCCCCCGGCGCCATGTTGTTGACGACCACGGAGGTGGAACCGCTCTCTGAGGTAAAAATCGGCGTATTTTCAACTTCTTCCGAGGCAAAGGTAAACATGATGTTGGAAGCCGCTACCTCCGAAGACGCATTCTTCATCCGCACGCGCAGTTCAAACGGCTGTCCGGCATAGATCTCTGTCGGGATCGTCTCGAAACTGTCCACGATGATACGCGCCTTGGTTCGATCCTGCTCGCCCGCATCCGCTGACAGCTCATCGTCATCTTTTCCCTTGACACGCACGTAAAACACCTTGTCCACTGGCTCCGAGAACTCGCCGCCCTCTTCTTCGCGGTATGTAATCAGATAGTGAATCGGGAAAAAGCCCGATTTTACGTCCTCGCGCACCATCATGCTGTACGGAATCGTCACCATCTGCCCCGGCTCCATATCGCCCATCTTGCGGTTATAATTTCCCTCGTTAATGTCAAATGGGAACTTCGTAATATCCGCGTCAAGCTGCATATCCACGCGGACGTCATAGACCTTTTTAAGACCTGTATTTGTCAGGTTCACGCCAAAATCCATGACCTGATTGTAGTCCGCATACGGCGTCTGCTGGTTGTCACCGATGGAAAAATCGTAATCCAGCTTTGTGTTGTCGTCTTCCTCGGTGGAGGAACCGTCGTAGGCGGAAACCCACAGATTGACGCCGACTTTTAAGCTGTCATCGATAAAGAAAAAGGCCTGATAGTACCCAGCCGCCAGATCCCGACGCAGCTTATACGTCAGCGTCATGCTCTTGGAGGAACCTGGTTTGATGTCGATTGACTTATTTTTAAACGTATTGGAATCTGCCTCAAACGGAAAGGATTTGTCATACCAGTACAGATCCCCGCTGTCGCTCTCGTCATCCGATTCACCAAAGGAATCCGTCATAAACCGTTCATATTCATACGCATTCGCCAGACGGATCGTTTTCAGATTGTTATCCCCCTTTTCCGCCGTGTTATGGATCGTCATTTTGATCGAAATTTTATTTCCCGCCTTGCCGCGTGGGATTTTGGTAACTGTGATTGTCCCGTCATTATCTTGAAAATCCGTCATGTTCAGCATTTCCGCCTGCGCCGTCCGGCTTCCTCCCACCGTCAGCACCGCAAAAAGCAGCAAAAACACCGCCCATCTCTTCCATTTTTTTATCGCTTCCATTTCTCTCTCCCTCTATATCCTCCTGTGTCGGACTCCATTTCTGAGCACTTCCCCATTTGACCGCAAATTGGCATTTCCATATTTTATCTTCGCAGATTCCACCCGAAAATGAAACCTGGCTTTTAAACCATTGGCTCCGCATCTTGTCGTCCATCTTCCGCGTTTTTCTGCGGGTTCTCCTCTATCTTCACAATCTTCCCATCAATAATATGGAAGATCCGATCCGCATACGTCGCCAGATGGTTGTCATGCGTAACCATAACCAGCGTCTGGTTCTGCTCTCGGACGATCCGCTGCATCAGTTTCAGTACATCCATCGTCGTGTGGGAGTCCAGGTTTCCGGTCGGCTCGTCCGCGAAAATGATCTCCGGGTGCACCACCAGCGCCCGCGCGATGCCGACCCGCTGCTGCTGTCCGCCGGACATCTGGTTCGGCATATGGTCGCCGACTTTTTCCAGACCGACCATTTTCAGGTATTTTTCCGCCATTTTACGGCGCCTGCCCCGCGGTACTCCTCGGAAAGAAAGCGGCAGCGCTACATTTTCGACTGCATTCATCGTGCCGAGCAGGTTATACGACTGAAAGATAAATCCAACCCGCTCCCGCCGGAACGCCACCAACTGGTTTTCGTTTAACTTCTCGATATGTTGTCCAGCAATGACGATCTCGCCCTTCGTCGGCTTCTCCAGTCCCGCCAGCATATTCAACAAGGTAGATTTACCCGAACCGGAGGTGCCGACAATCGCACAGAACTCTCCACGGTACATCGTAAAATCAACGCCGTTCAGCGCGTAGACTTTTGTCTCGCCGACGCGATAGACCTTATATAGATTTTTTACCTGTATGACCGGTTCCCGCCGCCGATCCTGATTCTGTTCTTCCATCGCTGCTCCTTATTTGTCCCGTCCCCATTTCTGCTCTCTGCGCCTGACCATTCTCTGACGCGCCCTCGCTTCATAACGCATTTCCTCCTGCTAATTTTCCTCTTACATTATACCGGATTTATCGCCATTCTCCTACCCTATTTTTCTTAAAGTTCCTTACGCTTTTCTTACCCGGCATTTCCCCGATATTCCCACGCCGCCTGTCCTCTTATTTCCACGTTTTTTCTATGTTTTTTCATTTTCCTAACATATAGTCCGCCGTCCTTCTGCCTCTCTCAGCCATCACATTGCCCATATTTTCAGCTCCCATCATCCATATTTTTTATATCCAGATGATCAAAATATATAGCAATCTCCTAAAAATTGCTATATAATAGAACGTAAAAAATGAATAAGGAAGGAGGTAACTGTTCCATCGTTTTACACTGAACAGTTACAGAAGGAGAATCAAATGAGACATTTGCTGAATCCACTGGATTTTTCCGTTGAGGAAATCGACCAGCTTTTGGATCTCGCTTCTGACATCGAAGCTAATCCAGCCAAATATGCACATGTTTGTGACGGCAAAAAAATCGCAACTCTATTTTATGAGCCAAGCACCCGTACACGCTTAAGTTTTGAAGCTGCTATGCTGAACTTAGGCGGACGGGTTCTTGGCTTTGCTTCTGCCGATTCAAGCTCTGCCGCTAAGGGCGAGAGCGTGGCAGATACCATCCGCGTTATCTCCTGCTTTGCAGACATCTGCGCGATGCGCCATCCGAAGGAAGGTGCGCCAATGGTTGCCTCCCTGCACTCTTCCATTCCGGTTATCAACGCCGGCGACGGCGGCCATCAGCATCCGACCCAGACCTTAACCGACCTGATGACGATCCGTTCTTTAAAAGGACGCCTGAACAATTTGACAGTCGGTCTGTGCGGCGACCTGAAATTCGGGCGCACGGTTCACTCCTTAATCAATGCGCTGTCCCGATACACGGGAATCCGTTTCGTTCTCATTTCCCCGCCAGAACTGCGTGTTCCGGACTATATTATTGAAGATACGCTGAACGCGAAAGGAATTGAGTACAAAGAGGTGGAAAATCTGGATGAGGCGATGCCGGAGCTTGACATTCTCTACATGACACGTGTCCAGAGGGAGCGCTTCTTCAACGAGGAAGACTACATCCGTATGAAAGACTGCTACATTCTCGATAAGCAGAAAATGGAACTTGCACGTGACGATATGTTTGTGCTTCATCCGCTTCCACGCGTCAACGAGATTTCCGTCGAAGTGGACAATGACCCGCGTGCCGCTTACTTCAAACAGGTTCAGTACGGCGTATATGTCCGTATGGCTCTGATCATGACTTTACTGGAGGTGGAAAAACCATGTTAAATATCAGCGGATTAAAAGAAGGGTTCGTTCTGGATCACATCCAGGCAGGCCGCAGTATGGACATTTATTTTAAACTGGGCCTGGACAAGCTGGACTGCCAGGTTGCTATCATCAAAATTGCGCGCAGCAGCACGATGGGGCGCAAGGATATCATCAAGATCGACGGCAGCCTCGATCTGGTGAATGTCGATGTGCTCGGCTACATTGACCACCGCATCACGATCAACATCATCAAAGACGGTCAGATCGTGGAAAAGAAACAGGTTAAGATGCCGAAAAAGATCACGAATGTCATCCATTGTAAGAATCCGCGCTGCATTACCTCCATCGAGCAGGAACTTCCGCACATCTTCTATCTGGCAGATGAAGAAAAAGAGATTTATCGCTGCCAATACTGCGATGAGAAGTATTCGCTGTAGATTCTCCTGAACCGCTTTATAAGAAGTCAAACCAAAAGGCACATCCAGTTTGCAGCTTCCCGCTGGCTGGATGTGTCTTTGATTCTTTTATCCATCAGAATCAGAAAAATCGGAGAGAAAACCTTCTTTGTTTTCTTCTCCGATCCGATTCAATAAACGCGCTGTCGGGTTTATTTTATAAATATCTTTTGATTTATTTCTGCTCTGAATTCTGTTTGATGAATGCATGAACATCGTCCACACTTAAATTGCTCTCTTCGATCGCATCCAGTAATTCGCTTAATTCTGCTTTGCGAATCTCAGCCGCTAATTCCTTCTTCTCCGCTTTCAGTGCTTTTACGGTCTCCTCTAATTTCGCCAGCTTCTCTTCTACGGCTGCCAGCTTCTCTTTGTTTACTTCTAATGCGGAACGTTTTGGTCCTCTTGGCATAATACATACCCCTTTCATTTTCTTTGAGAATAACACAAATCTTCTATTTGTGCAATATATATCTAAAATCTATTTCTATTTTTTATGATTTCATGATTATATTTTACACATTGTGCAAACGATTACCGGCTCTTGTCAATGCCCCGCCTTTTAAATTGGCGCCATTATATATACCGGATTTTTAATCCAAACACTTTTATTTTCTAAATATCTCTTTTAAATGCGTCTTAGGTGTTCCTTTAAAAACCAAGTTTTTCATCAATCAATAGAATTTCCATCTCAATAAAACGCATCTTTTGATAATATACGACTTCGGCATTGCAGATCCGATCCGGGCTTTTGCAGTCATAGCAGTGATCCTCCCGAATCGAGCATGGCGTCCTAAAATGATGGCGCGCCGCATTCATCGGCGCCGCGATATTGCGCGCCCGTCTTTTTGCCTCCTCTAACGTCGGCGCTATCTTATTTGTTCCAAGCACAAAATATACTTTTTCATGTCCAAAGAGCGAACCCGCCACCCGGTTTCCCGTTCCATCAATGTTTACCATCTCCCCAGTTTCCGCCATTCCATTGACCGATGTCAGGAAAATATCGGTCGTCAGACATTTGCGGGCAGTCGAGAAAAAATCCTCTCCCTCCTCGCAATGCATCGGGTCGAACACACGGTTGTGACAGACCAGTTTCTCATACAATTTCATCGAAGCCAGCGTTTCCGAATCACCGAACCCCACGATTTTACCATCTATTTTCTGATTCAGGTATTCTGCCGCATCTTCTTTATTTTTAAATAAAGATACCTCGTATTTTTTCTTTTTCAGCGTCTCTGCCAATTTGTTTAAATCCATCTCTTTTCTCCTTTCGTGCCCCTTTTCACACTTTATTCTGTTTCATCTTAATATCGTAATTATCTTTTCCGAATGCTCTTTTTTCCTGGTATTTCACCCCCAAAGTACCTTTTTCTTTCCTGCCCTGTCCTTCCTCATTTCTTTTAGGAATCTTATTCTTCCTTTTTTGAATGTGCTTCTCTCTGGACAAATTTCATTCACTTTATTATAATATCAGGTTGTATCAAAACGCAAGAAAAAGGAGTTTGTATGAGTGCTTCCAATCCACAGAACGATTTTTCCAAGGGAAGTATCGTTAAAAATATCATGAGCCTCGCGATCCCGATGACACTGGCGCAGCTGATCAATGTCCTGTACAACATCGTCGATCGCGTCTATATCGGACGCATTCCCGATCACGCCACCTTGTCTCTGACCGGTATCGGGCTTTCGCTGCCGATTATCACGCTCGTCATCGCATTTGCCAATCTGTTCGGCATGGGCGGCGCACCGCTCTGCTCCATCGAACGCGGGCGCGGAGATATCCAAGAAGCGGAGGCGATCATGGGAAATTCATTCTCTATGATGGTCATTTCCGGCGTGCTTTTAACGGTGCTCTGTCTGATCTTCCGCAAACCGATGTTGTATCTCTTTGGCGCCAGTGACGCCACCTACCCGTA
>JBNMLY010000101.1:0-7944 GCA_050875065.1 Otoolea sp.
CAAATAAATCCATCGTATCCTCTCAATCAATCAGACATTCTTCTATTGTAACAAAAGTATATCCCTCCGAAGCCAGTGTGTCAATCGCTTCCAGCGCCGCATCGACCGAAGTCTGGTACGCATCGTGCATCAGCACCACCGTGTGGACCGCCGCATTTTTACAGATATGCTTCACGATCCGCGCCGTATTCCGGTTCTTCCAGTCCAGTGTATCGACATCCCAGAACACCGGCGTCATCGAAACCTTCTCCTGAAGCTCCGTGCTCCAGGAACCATACGGCGGGCGTATGTATTCCGGGCGTTTTCCCGTGACCGCCTCGATCCGATCTGCCGTCTCCTGTATCTCCTCCACACTCTTTGCAAGCGGCTGGCGTGCCAGATCTACGTGCGCCATACAGTGAACCCCGATCAGATGACCGTCCTTAGCCATCTGCCGCACCAATTCCTCATTCCCCGGAATATTTTCCCCGACCAGAAAAAAAGATGCTTTCACGCCCCGCTCACGCAGACCATCCAGCAGCTTTTTCGTATACACCTTGTGCGGTCCGTCGTCGAAGGTCAGCGCCAGCTCCCCATCCAAGGTACATTCCGGGGCGGAAACCATTCGCTCCGCCTGCGCTCCTTTCCCAGAGACTTCCCGCGGCGCCTCCACCGCCATCCTGCACACAATTCCCCCCAAATAGAGATCCAGCAGTACTATCGCACACAGGCACAGCCATTTTTTCTTCATGGAACCCTTGTTTTGAACAATCCTGTCCGCCATTTCAAACATGTCTGCCCTAAAATGTAACAGAACAGCCCTTTCATATTTCATATAAGATATGCCGCAAGTATCCAGCACCTTGCCCACTGTAATCTTCCCAGTAAATATATGAATCTGCCGAATCACTACAACATATTTATACTTCCGCTTCCATGTATTATATGAACGCAAAAAAAGATCCAGACCTCCTCTTTTTGTCAGGTCTGAATCCTCTTTTTATTTATACAGCTCTTACCTCTTTCACAGACGCCTGCTGTCATATTTCATCGTTTTAAGCTCAGAACGTCCCTTTTTTGTATCTGCCTGTCTGCCGCTTATCCCACCAGTGCCGAAATGCCAAAGTAGGACAGCACCACGATGCCAAGCACGATCCGGTAATATCCGAAGAACTTGAAGTCATGCTTGCGGACATATCCCATCAGGAACTTGATCGAGTAGACGGATACGCCAAATGCGACCACCATGCCAAGCACCAGATAGATAAACTCTGCAAAGGAAAATCCGCCGCCCTGAACGAAGAATTTCACAATCTTTAAAAGACTCGCGCCGAACATAACCGGAATTCCAAGGAAGAAGGAAAATTCCGCCGCCGCCGGACGGGAACAGCCGATCAGCATCGCGCCCAGAATCGTCGCACCCGAACGGGAAGTTCCCGGAATCATCGCCAGCACTTGGAAACATCCGATCAGCGCCGCCGTCTGGAAGGAAATCTGCGTCACACGTCCGATCGGGAAATGACGGTGTGCATTGCGGTTTTCCAGTACAATGAACAGAACGCCGTAGAGAATCAGCATCGCCGCTACGACATAGCCGTTCATCAGCTTATCCATGAAGTGATCAAGCGGAAGTCCTATCACCGCCGCCGGGATGCAGGCTACGATGATCTTTCCCCACAGACGAATCGTACCGCGCTTCTGCGCCATCGACTTAGTCGGTGAAAATGGGTTTAATTTATGAAAATACAACACCATAACCGCCAGAATCGCGCCCAGCTGAATGACAACCATAAATACTTCCCGGTACGCCTCGCTGACGTCCAGATGGATGATCTCATCCACCAGAATCATGTGACCGGTACTACTGATCGGAAGCCATTCCGTGAAGCCTTCCACGATTCCCAGCACAATTACCTTTAAAATCTCAACAAAACTCATGTCTGCTCCTTCCTACACATTTTCTATCTGCCAGTCGATCGGGGCAACTCCATGTTCTTTTAAAAATTCATTCGTCTTGCTGAATGGGCGGCTGCCAAAAAAACCACGGTAGGCAGAGAGCGGACTCGGATGCGGCGCTTCAAGAATCAGATGCCTCGGATTGTTGAGCATCGCTTTCTTCGCCTGTGCCGGACGTCCCCATAAAATAAATACCATCGGACGATCCTGCTCATTTAAAATCCTGATCGCAGCGTCCGTAAACTCCTCCCAGCCGATTCCCCGGTGGGAATTTGCCTGATGGGCGCGGACGGTCAGAACTGTATTTAAGAGCATGACGCCCTGCTTCGCCCATTTCGTCAGGTAACCATTGTTCGGGATATAGCAGCCAAGATCATCGTGCAGTTCCTGATAAATGTTTACCAGGGACGGCGGTATCTCCACATCCGGTTTTACTGAAAAACAAAGCCCGTGCGCCTGTCCCGGACCATGATAGGGATCCTGCCCTAAAATAACCACCTTTACCTCGGAAAGAGGGGTAAAATCAAACGCATTGAAAATATCATTCGCATCCGGGTACACCACATGCGTTTCATATTCCCGTTTTACCGTATCGTATAACTTTCTGTAATAGGGCTTTTTAAATTCTCCGCTGAGCGGAGCCAGCCAATCATTACTAATTGCTCCCATTGCCTTATCCTCTCGTCAGTGTTATTTTCTGTCGTTTTTTGTCAAACGCTGATTTTATTTTAACACAATCAAAGCAGTTTCTCAAGTTGCTGCTCATGCCTTTCATGACCGACAACGAAACTTTTGTTATTGTTCACAAGAGGTAAAATTTCGAATAAAGCTGAGCGAATTCTGCGGAATGGATACCGTTCTCTCCTGAATCTCCCCAACAATCTGGTAAAACTTCTGGTTTATCCGATACATATGCGATTTTCGGTTGAAAAAGACCGTCTTTTCAAAGGGCCAGCGGATGACTGTCGGCGTCTTGAAATCCACACCCAGCTCCAGAACCAGAAGCGTATGATTCAGGGTTCCAGCCAGCCATTTCCGGTAACGGTTCCAGCTTTTTAAGTAGCCTTCCTCGATATACGGATTTGCCAGAATCGTGTTTTCCGTAAGCGTTGCTCCACAGTGCGGGCAGATCCCGTCCGCCACCTCGCCACGCTCCCAGATATCTTTCGTACAGCCTTTCGAGCATTGAAACCAATTCACATTGCCACACGGCGCCGTAATTCTCGCATCCTCTAACGGACTCTCAAAGATACGCGCATCCTTTACAGTCGTCACGATAAAGTAATCTTTCCTTTCTGTCATCGCCGCCAACGCCCGGTACGCTTCCTGCACCTCCGCATTTCCCGCTTTCTCCCATTCACTTCCAAGCCCAATCAACAAAAATTCACACGCTCCAAGTCTCTCCCAAAGCGTTTTGAATTCTGTCTCTGCTGCCGTCTCATTTTCTCTCTTCTCTGCCATCTCGATCCGATTCCCCCATATAAAAAAGGATACATCCATGCGGAGCGTTTGTTATTTCGCAGGACGCACTTTCCTATGAAGCAAAAAGAGTCTGGCGTGCGCTTACGCACACGCCAGACTCCCCATCTATAATGCAATTAGCTCTATATGCGAAATTACTTAAATTACTTTAAGGTAACTTTAGCGCCTTCAGCCTCTAATTTAGTCTTGATGTCCTCAGCCTCTTCCTTGGAAGCGCCAGCCTTAACTACCTTCGGAGCACCGTCAACTACTTCCTTAGCCTCTTTCAGACCAAGACCTGTAGCTTCACGAACTACCTTGATAACTTTAACTTTGTTCGGACCAACCTCTGTCAGCTCTACGTCGAACTCAGTCTTCTCTTCTGCTGCCTCAGCTGCACCTGCTGCTGCTACAACAACGCCTGCTGCTGCGGATACACCGAACTCTTCCTCGCAAGCTTTTACTAAATCGTTTAATTCTAATACAGATAATTCTTTAATCGCTTCAATGAACTCAGCTGTTGTTAACTTTGCCATTTTAATATTCCTCCTGTGATTGAATTTTTAAAACTGACCTTATGCGGTCTTTTGTTTTGCTATGCGGCTCTCACGCACCTTATATCCTGTCTGCCAGGTAAGGGACTTACGCCTCCTGCTGCTCTGCGATCTGTTTGATAACACGAGCAAAGTTTGTGATCGGAGACTGGATGCTTCCAAGAAGTTTTCCAAGAAGAACTTCTCTGGACGGGATGGTTGCGATAACCTGCATACCCTTTGCATCGTAGTAGGTATCCTCTACAACGCCGCCTTTGATCTCAAGCTTTTCTGCTTTTTTAGCGAACTCAGCTAAAATTCTTGCCGGAGCTGTAGCATCCTCTTTGGATACGGCCAGAGCGGTCGGGCCTTCCAGATTCGGCTCCAGAGCCTCGAACGCGGTACCCTTTGCAGCGAAGCGGATCATAGTGTTCTTATATACTTTATAAGTAACACCGGCTTCTCTTAACTGCTTACGGAGCTGTGTGTCCTGTTCTACTGTCAGTCCACGGTAGTCAACTACTACTGCGCCCTTAGCACCGTTGAATAATTCTGCAATTTCAGCAACAACCGGCTGCTTTAATTCAACTTTTGCCATGAATGGTTTACCTCCTGTTTTATTTCTATAACCGCCTGGTAAACGTTCCTGTAAAAAAATCCCTCCGTCACTCGCACGACAGGGGGATAGAAATATACGTCTATATCAGTTCCCTCGGCAGGCGTTTTCATCCTTATGCCTTACGGCACCTGCTGTCTTCGGCAGTTAAACACAATATTTAATATAGCATATAAGCTGAGGATTGTCAATCGTTTTTTCACTGTTTTTATGATTATGGGTCTACTTATTTCTTTTTTAAAAATGCCGCCGCGATCTCCATGTCCTCCGGCGTCGTGACCTTGATGTTCCGGTAGGAACCCTCAGTCAGGCGTACCTTATGCTCCGTCATCGTCTCAACCACCATCGCATCGTCCGTCACTCCCTGCTGGTACTTCTCCCGGCTCATCATTTTATCATACGCTGCACGGATCAGAGAATACGTAAATCCCTGCGGTGTCTGGATCATCCAGACTTTCGCTCGATCCGGTGTCACAGAGGCAAATCCGTCCGCATCCGCCAATTTTACAGTGTCCTTGGACGGCATTCCCGCCACTGCGGCACCGTATTTATATATATCCGATACGATACGTTCAATCATCGGTTCGTCGACAAATGGACGGGCTCCATCGTGAATCAGGACGCAGTCTTCATCCGAATAGGAAAGCCGTTCCCCCAGTGCCTTTAAGCCCTCGTAGACTGAATGGTATCGCTCTTTTCCGCCCGCGACGATGGCGCTCACCTTAGAAAATCCGTATTTTTCCACAATCTCTTTCTGGCAGTATGCGATCTCACCAGCCCCGGTTACCAAAATGACATCATTTACCGAACTTTCCTCAAACGCATGAAGCGCATACCAGATGACCGGTCTGCCCTCCAGAAGGAGAAACTGCTTCTGGACCTTGCTTTTCATCCGCTTTCCCTGTCCGGCTGCCAGAACGATGGCGGCGGTGCGGATGGAATGGGATGTGGATTTTTTTTGAACCTCTTGATCCAATGTATGTTCCATGCTGTTTCTCCTTCCAGACTATCTCTCGCCCAGTTTCAGATTCGGCACCGCATTCAGATCCCAGCCTGCGCGTGCGCCCTTCTTATACTCATAGTACGCTGCCGCGCCGATCATCGCCGCGTTGTCCGTACAGAAAATCGGTGACGGATGGAAGAACTGGATGCCCGCCTCTTTGCAGGCTTTCTCCATGCCCGCACGGAGCGCCGAGTTCGATGCCACACCGCCGGCGATCGCCACGCGCCTGTAGCCGTGCTGTTTTGCCGCCTCGATCGTGCGCGATACCAGCACCTCCACCACCGCATTCTGGAACGAAGCTGCCAGATCCGGCACGTTGATCTCCTCGCCCATCATTTTCGCGTGGTTGATATAGTTTAAGACAGCCGATTTTAAGCCACTGAAACTAAAATCATACGGATTGTCGCCCACTTTTGCCCTTGGAAATTCAATCGCGTGCGGATTTCCCTCTTTGGCCGCCTTATCGATCTTCGGGCCGCCCGGATAGCCAAGTCCGACCGCGCGCGCCACCTTATCAAAAGCCTCACCCGCCGCATCGTCGCGGGTACGTCCCAGGATCTCAAATTCGCCGTAATCTTTCACAATGACCAGATGCGTATGTCCACCCGACACGATCAGGCACATAAACGGCGGTTCCAGATCCGGATTTTCGATAAAATTGGCTGATACGTGTCCCTCGATGTGATGCACGCCGACCAGCGGTTTTTTCGCCGCATATGCCAGCGCCTTCGCTTCCGCCACACCGACAAGAAGTGCCCCAACCAGTCCCGGACCATAGGTAACCGCGATCGCCGTGATCTCCTCCAATGTCATGTGTGCTTCGGTCAGCGCCTCTTCAATGACCTGGTTGATCTTCTCGATATGCTTTCTTGATGCGATCTCCGGCACAACACCGCCGAACAGCGTGTGAAGATCAATCTGCGAAGATATAATATTAGAAAGAACAGTGCGTCCATTTTTTACCACTGAAGCTGCCGTCTCATCGCAGGAACTCTCGATCGCAAGGATGTAAACGTCCTCTGCCGCGCACTCTGTCTCCGTATCCTGGCTGGAAGCAGATGCTCCCAAAATCGGATCCTTTTCTGTTTCCTGTCCCGATACTCTTGACACCGGCCTCTCCAGCCGTTCTTCCTTTTTTTCTTTTACATTTTCTTTCTTTTCGTCCCTTTGCATCGCCCTTACTCCTCATCAAATCCCAGCTCTGCCGTCCATCCATCACGGGCTGCCTTTGCTCTTGGAAAAATCTCACGTACTTTATCCATGTAATCATCCGGTCTGGTTAACGACGGGCTGTAATGGGTCAGCCACATTTCCTTCGGCTGTGCCTCTTTCGCCAGATACGCCGCCTCCTGAAAGGTCATGTGCTTATAGCCTCTCGCTTTCGTCTCTTTTCCATCCTCTCCATACATCCCCTCACAAATAAACAGATCCGCATCCTTTGCGTACTCCGCAATGACCGGGAGCGGTCTTGTGTCGGTGCAGTACGTCACCTTAATTCCTTTCCGTTCACTTCCAAGCACCATATCCGGGGTCAGAGTTCTACCATTCTCCTCGATCGTCTCTCCCTTCTGCAAGCGACTCCAAAACTTTTGTGGAATCTCCTGTGCCAGCGCGCGCCCCACATCAAACCGTCCCTTTCGTGGAAGCGAAACCGTATATCCGTAACAAGTCACATTGTGGTTAACCCGGTATGCATCGATCACATACGGTCCGATCCGAAGCTGCTGCCTTGGCTCCGTCAATTCAATAAACTCAAGTGAAAACGGCAATTCCGGCGCAATCGTCCGCAGCGCTGTTACCACGCGTTCCAGGCCTTTGGGACCAATCAGCGTGATCGGCTCCGTCCGCTCCGCATTTCCCATCGTCAGCAAAAAACCCGGCAGTCCGCTGATATGATCCGCATGGTAATGCGTAAAGCAGATCACATCCACCGGCTTCGGGCTCCATCCCTTTTTCTTCAACGCAATCTGCGTTCCTTCCCCGCAGTCTATCAGCAAATTGCTGCCCGAGCAGCGAACCATCAAAGCCGTCAGCCACCGATACGGCAACGGCATCATCCCGCCCGTTCCCAGCAAACATACATCTAACATGAAACATCCTCTTTTCTATATATCAGTCGCAGAATCTCCCGCTTCTATTAAAAATAGATAACCAACTAAAACTTCCCACACCGGTACGGTGTGTTGAACCTTGAAAATTCAATATTTCAGCCAATAAAAAGGGCATAAATCTAATCCGTTTGGTATAATGGAATGGACTAGAAACCATCTTTACAAAGGAGATTTATGCCATGTCCAGTATACCACAAAACCATTTCAATGAGAACAACTTAAGTGATTGTGTTCAGAGATTTTTTTCCAAACATCATGTTGGTAAGCTTCTTGCCAGATGTAATG
>JBNMLY010000102.1:0-7911 GCA_050875065.1 Otoolea sp.
ACATCGACGGCCTTGATCGTTGCAAAGAGGAAGAGCAGGAACTGTAAGTTCTTAGCCGGGTCACGATCCGGATCCAGCAGGTTTTCACCCGTGTTGGTTGATAAGGACCAGTTGTTGTGCTTGCCGCTTCCGTTGATTCCCTCAAAAGGTTTCTCATGGAGCAGGCACACAAGACCATGTTTCTCTGCGACCCGTTTCATGATTTCCATGGTGAGCTGGTTGTTGTCGACCGCTACGTTCGTGGTTGTATAGACGGTTGCAAGCTCATGCTGAGCCGGAGCCACCTCGTTATGTTTTGTCTTGGCCGGGATGCCGAGCTTCCAGAGCTCCTCATCCAGCTCTTTCATGAAAGCGGAAACTCTTGGCCGGAGAGCGCCGAAATAGTGATCATCCATTTCCTGACCCTTCGGAGCCGGTGCGCCAAATAAGGTTCTTCCGCAGAATTTCAAATCTGTTCGTTTGTTAAACAGTTCCTTATCAACCAGGAAATATTCCTGTTCCGGACCGACGGTGGAGACAACCCGGGTTACATCTTCATTTCCGAAAAGCTTCAGGACACGCAGTGCTTCGCGGTTGATGGTTTCCATCGAGCGCAGAAGAGGTGTCTTTGTGTCGAGCGCTTCGCCGCTGTAGGAGCAGAACGCGGTCGGAATGCAGAGAGTATCATCTTTGATAAAGGCCGGGGAGGTCGGATCCCAGGCGGTATAACCTCTCGCCTCAAAGGTGGCACGCAGTCCGCCGGACGGGAAACTGGAAGCATCCGGTTCACCCTTCACCAGCTCTTTTCCGGAAAAATCCATGATCACTTCGCCATTGCCAACCGGGTTGATGAAACTGTCATGTTTCTCGGCCGTGATGCCGGTCATCGGCTGGAACCAGTGTGTGAAGTGGGTTGCACCATTCTCAACGGCCCATTCCTTCATGGCAACTGCGACTGCATTTGCAATGTCGAGATCCAGATGGCTGCCGTTTTCAATCGTTTTGCGGAGTGCCTTATAGACATCTCGCGGCAGTTTGTTTTTCATGACTTTGTCGTTGAATACAAGACTTCCATACAGTTCAGGGATGTTTTTTTTCATAACTCATGTCTCCTTTCAAGTTTTATGTTTGCGATTTTGCGATTTTTATGAATAGCGAAAAGGGCACCTCGATCATATCGAAGCGCCCTTGCTTTTATGTGTAGTAGTATACACGAAAAACTCTGAATGTCAATACAATTTGCACATGAATTTTGAAAAAATGTTTCAAGGGAGAATATTGTACAAGATTTCTTCTAATAAAGGATAATGTATGTCAATGATGCCGTTCAAAAAAATCTTCAAAAAAATTCAAAAAACCTCTTTACAAACCCGGAAAAATAGTTTATAGTTTGAGCATAAAAAATTGAATCCAACGGGGTGGGCAAGGATGCCATGATAATCATGGTGTTCGTGCCCACTTTTTTAAAAGGCAGAGATGGAGACTCTGTTTTGAAGAATCCGACAGAAAGACGCGGTCACCGGCTGAGAGCCGTGTCAGGAGGGAACAAAACGATAGGGAACACTCCGGAGCCGGATGACTGAGCGCGACGCTGGACACCCCGCCGGCCGCCACAGGTAGGTTATCACGTAACTAGCGCGTTAAGCAGAGGAAAGAGTAAAAAGAAAACAACCGTTTCTTTTTAAATGCGGGTGGTACCGCGGGAATATCCCGTCCCGGAATGATGTGATTGAGCGTCATTCCGGGACTTTTTTATTTCAAAAGCTTGCTGTATCCGGTGAGAAAATGCACCGGGACAGATTCTTTCATATTCCCGTCCCGGACATATCAAAAAGCAGAGAAAGAGAGGAAACAGCGATGGAATTTATGACAGGTAAAAAAGAAAAAGAAGTTCTGGATCTGGCAGCCGTGTTTGCAGACGGTATGGAAGGGCGGGAAGTAAAAGTAAATGGTGCAATCATGAGCGTCCGCAATATGGGCGATATCGCGTTTGTGATTCTCCGTAAACGTGACGGCGTACTCCAGACGGTTTATGAAAAAGGTGTGACGGACGCAGATTTTACTGAATTAAGAGAAGAAACTTTCGTGGAGGTTTCCGGTGTTCTTCGAAAAGAAGAGCGGGCGCCGAGAGGCATGGAGCTTCGCTTAAAGAGTGTCCGGATCCTTTCGAAACCGGAAGAACCGATGCCGATCGCCGTATCAAAATGGAAAATGGGTGCATCCCTGGAAGCAAAACTCGATATGCGTTCCCTGACACTCCGCAACCTGCGGGAGCGGGCGCGTTTCAGAATCCAGGAAGGAATCGCGAGAGCATTCCGGGAATATCTGCACGGAGAAGGATTTACTGAAATCCATTCTCCGAAGATCGGGGCCAAGGGAGCCGAGGGCGGAGCAAACGTATTCAAACTCGATTATTTCCACCGTCCGGCTGTGCTGGCACAGAGCCCGCAGTTCTACAAACAGATGATGGTTGGTGTGTTTGACCGTGTGATGGAAGTGGGACCGGTGTTCCGTGCCGAGAAGCATAATACAAAACGCCACCTGAACGAGTATACCGGACTGGATTTTGAGATGGGATACATCGATGATTTTACCGATGTGATGGCGATGGAAACCGGATTTCTCCAGCATATGGTGAAGCTTTTAAAGGAGGAATATTCCAGGGAACTGGAAATTCTCAAAGTAGAACTTCCGGAAGTAGAAAAGATTCCGGCAGTTACCTTTGCCGAGGCAAAGCGGCTTGCTTCCGAAAAATATGGAACCCAGATCAAAAACCCATACGATCTGGAACCGGAGGAAGAACACCTGATTGGCCGTTATTTTAAAGAAGAGTACGGTGCTGATTTCGTATTTGTCACTCATTATCCATCCAAGAAGCGCCCATTCTACGCGATGGATGATCCGGCAGACCCGAAGGTAACACTCAGTTTTGACCTTCTGTTCCGCGGCCTGGAAGTCACGACCGGTGGACAGCGTATTCACAGCTATTCGCAGCTAATGGAAAAAATTGAAAAGCGCGGCATGGATACGGAGGGAATGGAACAGTACTTAAGCACCTTTAAACATGGCATGCCGCCGCATGGCGGACTCGGCATCGGCCTGGAACGTATGACGATGCAGCTACTCGGTGAAGAAAACGTCCGTGAGGTATCCCTCTTCCCGAGAGACATGAGCCGATTAGTTCCGTAGAATGGATCGAATGGCAGTAAATACAACGTCATTCAGATCTTTTATATAAGAACCGTTTTTGATTCCATGGGAGAACACATTCCGTGAAATCAAAAACACTTTGTGTAGTTGAACACATATGCAAAATAGAATCATATAGAACAAAAAGAGGTTGTCCATCGCGACACATTATAATAGGAAGGAATAGAATCTATGGCAGTGAAAATAGACGATGAAATGATCGATTATGTGGGAATTTTAGCAAAACTTTCTCTTTCCCCAAAAGAAAAAGAAGCAGCGAAAAGTGATATGAGCCGGATGCTTGAATACATCGATATGCTGAACCGGCTGGATACTTCGGGAGTAGAGCCGATGTCACATGTGTTTGACATCCATAATGTGTTCCGTGAGGATGTCGTGGTAAACGGCGATGCGTCGGATGCGATGCTTGCGAATGCACCGGAGCAGAAAGAGAAGCAGTATAAGGTGCCGAGGACAGTCGAGTAAAAGACAAGCAGCCATATGGAGGAAATCAGGATGGGAATTTCAGAATTGACAGCTCTTAAGCTGGGAAAAGAAATCAAAGCAAAACGAATCTCTGTCCGGGAAGCAGTGCAGGCATCACTGGAACAGATTCATAAATATGAAGATAGCGTTCATGCCTATGTAACTCTGGACGAGGAGGCAGCACTGGCACAGGCGGATGAGATACAGAAGCAGATCGAGGATGGAACGCTGACCGGCCCACTGGCAGGTGTCCCGATGGCGATCAAAGACAATATTTGTACAGAAGGAATTGAGACGACATGCAGTTCCAAAATTTTAAAGGGATTTGTACCGCCGTACTCGGCAGAGGCGGCGCTGAACCTCAAAAAGGCCGGTGCGATCCTGCTTGGCAAGACAAACATGGATGAGTTTGCCATGGGAAGTACCACGGAAACCTCCTGGTTTGGACCGACGAAAAATCCGTGGAATCTGGAGCATGTGCCGGGCGGTTCCTCCGGCGGCTCCTGTGCAGCGGTTGCAGCAGGTGAGACCTTTTTTGCCCTTGGATCTGATAC
Organism: Otoolea sp.; assembly: GCA_050875065.1. Classification (GTDB taxonomy): domain Bacteria; phylum Bacillota; class Clostridia; order Lachnospirales; family Lachnospiraceae; genus Otoolea. Next base: position 4,209 of record JBNMLY010000102.1, read on the forward strand.
GGGTGGTTCGATCCGCCAGCCAAGCTCGTTCTGCGGTGTGACCGGCATCAAGCCAACGTACGGAACTGTTTCCCGTTATGGACTGATCGCCTACGGCTCTTCTTTGGATCAGATCGGACCGATCGCGAAGGACACAGCGGATTGCGCGGCAATTCTGGAGACGATCGCTTCCTATGATAAAAAAGACAGCACTTCCGTCAGCCGGGAATATGATTTTACTGCATCCCTGACCGGAGAAGTAAAGGGAATGAAGTTTGGAATTCCGTCGGATTATCTGGGAGAAGGACTTGACGAGGATGTAAAAAAAGCAGTTCTGGCGGCGGCTGATGCGCTGAAAGAGCGCGGTGCAGAAGTAGAATTTTTCGATTTGGGCATGGTAGAGTATGCGATTCCGGCCTATTATGTCATTGCATCAGCGGAAGCAAGTTCAAACCTGGCGCGGTTTGACGGTGTGAAATATGGCTATCGCACACCGGACTATGAAGATTTGCATGAAATGTATAAAAAGAGCCGTTCCGAAGGCTTTGGCCCGGAGGTGAAGCGCCGTATCATGCTTGGCTCCTTTGTTTTAAGCTCCGGTTATTATGACGCGTACTATCTGAAAGCACTCCGCACAAAAGCCTTGATTAAACAGGCATTTGACAAAGCGTTTGAGAAATACGATGTGATTCTGGGCCCGGCGGCACCGTCCACGGCACCGGTACTGGGCGACAGCCTTTCCGATCCGATGAAAATGTACCTGGGCGATATTTATACGGTTTCGGTCAACCTGGCAGGTCTTCCGGGTATTTCCGTTCCGTGTGGACTGGATTCGAAGGGACTTCCAATCGGCCTGCAGATGATCGCGGACTGCTTCCAGGAAAAGAAACTGTTCCGTGCGGCATCCGCATATGAAGCGATCCGAGGCGCATGGAAGCTCCCGGTTATGACGGACAAGGAGGGCAGATAAGATGAAGAAAGAATATGAGACCGTCATCGGTCTGGAGGTACACGTAGAGCTGGCGACGAAAACCAAAATTTTCTGCGGCTGTTCTACGGAATTTGGAGCAAAGCCGAACACGCATACCTGCCCGGTTTGTACCGGTATGCCGGGTTCCCTGCCGGTTTTAAATAAGAAAGTGGTTGAATATGCGATGTCCGTCGGGCTGGCGGCAAACTGTGGCATCAACCAGTTCTGCAAATTTGACCGGAAAAACTATTTCTACCCGGATAACCCTCAGAACTATCAGATTTCCCAGTTATATCTGCCGATCTGCCATGATGGATACATTCCGATCGATACGCCTGCCGGTGAAAAGAAAATTCGCATTCATGAAATTCACATGGAGGAAGATGCCGGAAAACTGATCCACGACGAGTGGGAGGACTGCTCGCTGGTTGATTACAACCGAAGCGGCGTCCCGCTGATCGAGATTGTTTCCGAGCCGGACATGCGGAGCGCGGATGAAGTCATTGCCTATCTTGAACGCCTGCGCCTGTTAGTTCAGTATTTAGGCGCATCGGACTGCAAACTGCAGGAAGGTTCCATGCGTGCCGATGTCAACTTATCCGTCCGTGAGGTAGGAAGTGATGTTTTTGGAACGAGAACCGAGATGAAAAACTTAAACTCCTTCAAGGCGATTGCCCGTGCGATCGACGGCGAACGTGCGCGTCAGATTGAACTTCTCGAAGAGGGAAAGAAAGTTATTCAGGAGACGAGACGCTGGGATGACAACAAGGAATATTCTTATGCAATGCGTTCGAAAGAGGATGCGAAGGATTACCGTTATTTCCCGGATCCGGATCTTCCGCCGGTCTGCATCAGCGACGAGTGGCTGGAATCGGTGCGAGCTTCCTTGCCGGAGCTGCAGCCGGAGAAGATGGCGCGTTACCAGAGCGAGTTCGGTTTGTCCGAATACGACAGCCGTCTCCTGACAGAGTCCAAAAAGATGGCGGATCTATTTGAGAAAACAACTACGATCTGCCAGAAACCGAAAAAAGCGGCAAACTGGCTGATCGGCGAGGCGAGCCGCCTTCTCAAGGAAAAAGGAGAGGACGCGGACGGACTCTGGTTTTCACCGCTGCATCTGGCACAGCTCATCGATCTGGTCGATGCCGGAACCATCAACAACAACACGGCAAAAGAAGTATTTGCGGCTGTGTTTGAGAACGATGTCGATCCGTCCGCCTATGTCGATGCACATGGACTTGGTATGGTCAACGACGACAGTGCCCTGGAGCAGGCTGTTTCCGATGTCCTGGCGGCAAATCCGAAGACGGTGGAAGAGTATAAGAGCGGAAAAACAAAGGTTCTTGGATTCCTGGTTGGTCAGGTGATGAAAGCAATGAAGGGCAAGGCAAATCCGGGCAAAGTCAATGAGATGATGACAAGAAACTTAGAGTAAAATGGCATGTATCTTAATGTCTGTTGGGCATTGCCAGTTGTTTTCTGCTTTTTAGCTTCTGTTTTTCTATGGCTTGCTTTTGTATGCCAATTATATTATAATTTTGCTGTATATGTATGTTCAAAATTGTCTATTTGTGCAGTTTTGTATAACAGTCAGAAGATAAAAACAGGAAGGCTCAGGAATATACAGAATATGGGAATTAATCAATGGACAAAGCGCGTGGTATTTTTCGCATTCGTATTATGTAATCTGATGACAATGACTTCATCACAGGCTCTGGCGGCGGAATCAACGGGTGGAAAAGTGGTACGGGTTGGATATGTGAATGTAGCATCTTACGAAGAGGGAGGCGAGGGCGAATATAAGACAGGCTCCGGATACGAGTATCTTCAGAAGATATCGTATTTTACTGGATGGCGGTATGAATATGTATATGGTTCATTTAAGGAATTGTACAATAAGTTGATCGACGGAGAAATTGATTTATTTGGTGATTTGTCTTATACCGACGAGCGGGCAAAATTGTTTCAGTTTGCCTCCTATCCACAGGGAAAAGATGTGTATTTTTTGTACACATCCAAGAACCGCACGGATCTGCTGGATGGTGATCGCTCTCATGTGAATGGTTTGACGATCGGTGTGACAAAAGATAGCTATCAGGAACAACTTCTGAAAGACTGGCTGGTGGAAAACCAGTTGGCGGCTTCGATCGAAGAATATGATGGATATGAAAGCTCAATGGAGGCACTTGATGATGGAGCTATTGATGCAATTGCAACTCCTAAGCTTGCTAACAGCGCATACGATTATGCAGTTATGTTTGATATTGGGTTCAGTGATTATTATTTTGCCGTATCAAATAAGCGCCCTGATCTGTTGCAGGAATTGAATGAAGCGTTGTATCAGATCCAGAGTGGCAACCCAAATTATAATGAAAATTTACAGAGTAAGTATCAGAGTGATATGCTTTCTGATACATTTATTAATGAAAAAGAAAGACAATGGTTGGAAAAACATAACAACACGATCCGCATGGGCTATCTGCTTAATAATCTTCCTTATTCGGATGTCAGAGATGACGGAGAATTGATGGGTGTGTTGGGAACACTGGCAGAAACTTTGGAATATAGCTGCGGAATTTCGACACAGGCGATCCCCTTCCAAAATTATACAGAAATGTATGAAGCGCTGGAACAGGGAGAGATTGATGTGATGGGGCCGTGCTATAGTGATTATTGGCTGGCAGAACAGCATGACTTGATTCAGACAAACACCATGATTAGCAGTACTCCGATTCTGTTATATGAAAAAGGAAC
>JBNMLY010000103.1:0-7877 GCA_050875065.1 Otoolea sp.
CCCGTACACAATGGGCGATAACCGAGTGTACGGCAGAAGATTGAAACCCGGTGTGGAAAAAGGCGATAGAAGAGGGAGGGAGCGTAATGTCTGCAAGAAAAAGACAATATGTATCGGCTTCCACGTATGTGGACGGTAATACTGTACGAAAAGTTCAGAGAACCGCAGAAATCAGGCCGGAGAGAGATGCAAGGGAAGAATACAGGCAGAAACGCGCGGTACGCCGCAATCAGGATAAGGCGCTTTATATGAATGGTCCTTATGTCTTTGCATTGACGGTGGCTGCGCTGATTACATTGGTTTTATGTATGAATTATTTACGTAAACAGTCTTCGATTACGACCCGTATTAACCATATTGAGGAATTGGAGCTTCAGCTTGAGAGTTTAAAAAATGAAAATGATACACTTCAGACCCGTATTGATACATATGTGGATTTAGACCATGTATATAAGGTGGCAACGGAAGAGTTGGGGATGGTGTATGCAAACAAAAATCAGATTTTTTTATACGACAAGACAGAAAGTGAGTATGTAAGACAGAATGAGGACATCCCGAAACACTAAAAACAAACAGACCTTTCGAAAGTATATGCAAGAAAAGCTGGCAATTACCGTCCTGGTAATCATGCTGGCTTTGTTTGCATTGATTCTGGTGCTTTATAATTTAATCAAGGATAAGGGCGAGGCCTATAACCAGATTGTTTTAAGCCATCAGGATTATGAGAGTCGTTCAATTCCTTACAGACGAGGAAACATTGTTGACCGCAATGGAACGTATTTGGCAATCAGCGAAAAAGTCTATAATATGATACTGGATCCCAAACTGATTTTGGAAACGGAGGAAAATTATCAGTACTTGGATGCGACGCTGGATGCCCTTGTAGAATGTTTTGGCTATGAACGTGATACATTGTTGGCAAAGATTCAGGAAAAGAAAGACAGTCAGTATGTCGTTTATGAAAAACAGATTCCAGCAGATGCGAAAGAGTCGTTTGAGTCCTACCAGAGAGAACAGAATACGAGATACCGCGCACTGCCAACGGATAAGGGAGGAAACCAGCGTATTACGGGGGTGTGGTTTGAGGAAGAGTACAAGCGCACCTACCCGTATAATGAACTGGCATGCAATGTGATTGGATTTGCCCTGAAAGATGGCAATGCCTCCGGAGGGGTAGAACAGTATTATAATGATGTACTGACCGGCGTGAGCGGCCGGGAGTATGGCTATCTAAACGATGATTCCAATGTGGAGCGAACGGTTAAACCGGCTCAGAATGGAAAAACCTTAGAGCTGACCCTCGACGTGAATATCCAGAAAATCGTCCAGAAATATCTGGATGAGTGGCAGGGCACCGTGGGAAGCAATCTGGCAGCTGCGATTGTGATGGATCCAAAAACTGGTGAGATTTTGGCAATGGATACTACCACCCGCTTTGATTTAAATAAACCGGATGATTTGAGCGCTTATTATACCGAGGAAGAACTCAACGCGATGAGTGAGGAAGAAAAAGCGGAGGCATGCTACAAAGTCTGGAGAAACTTTTGCGTCAGTGATACATATGAGCCAGGTTCCCCGCAGAAAGCATTTACCGTTGCGGGAGCGATCGAAGAGGGAGCGATATCCGGAAATGAAGTGTTTGAATGCGGTGGTAAATTACATTTCGGTGATTGGGATATCCGGTGTGTTGCACGTGCAGGACATGGCCCTCTGACCATCACGCAGGGGTTGATGAAATCCTGTAACGTTGTCATGATGCGGATTGTATCGCTCGAGGGAAAAGAAAAATTCGTGCAGTACCAAAAAATCTTTGGATTTGGCGGAAAAACGGGGATCGATCTGCCGGCTGAGGCGTCTGGACTGATTTATGAGGCGTCCAATATGGATCCGGCTTCCCTGGCAACGAACGCATTTGGACAGAATTATAACTGTACGATGGTGCAGATGGCGGCGGGATATGCGTCTCTGATTAACGGAGGTTCTTATTATGAGCCGCATCTGGTCAAAGAGATTCTGAATGATGAAGGTTCGGTTGTGAAGGAAAATGAGCCGAAACTGGTTCGGGAGACGGTATCGGAATCTACCTCGAACTTTATCAACAATGCCCTGTATTTAACCGTATCCGGCAATGGTGGTACGGCTGGCGCAGCGGCAGTCGCAGGCTATGAGGTGGCGGGAAAGACTGGTACGGCACAGAAGCAGCCGCGTGCAGAGAAAAATTATTTAGTTTCTTTCATTGGCTATGCACCGGCCTATGATCCGCAGGTGCTTTGCTACGTGGTAATTGATACGCCGCATCTGCCGGGAGAACAGCAGGCACATTCAAGTTTTGCGAGTGCCATTTTCAGCAAGATTATGGCGGAAGTTCTGCCATATAAAAATGTATTCCCGGCAGGGGATGCAGCGAACGAAGAGGATATCAATCTGGCAGGTCAGGAAGAGGGTATCATCAGCGGAACGGCAGCCGAGGATCCGAATGCAGCCGGGACAGAGGGAGAGACCCCGGCGGAGACAACTCCGGCGCCGGAAGGCGGCTGGGCAAACTATGATGAAGAGTTTATTGATTCCGGCAACGAGTACAATTATCCAGATACGATAGGAAATATACCGACCGAGGCGGATGGTGCGAATACCGATACTACGGCTGCGCCGGTACAGGAGACGGCTGCCGAAACGGAGACGCAGCCAGAAACAACGCAGGGAGCAGGGACAGAAGCGGAGACACAAGCGGCCGGAGAGGGCAATGCGACCAGTGAGACGGACGCAGTAAAAGAAACCAAAGCAGCCAAAAAGGGAAAGGCGAAAAAAGAAACCAGCGCATCCAAAGAGACAAAAGCAAGATAACCCGGAAAATGGAACATCCGGCCAGGTGTAGTCGGATTTGGGTTTGAAAACGGGACGTCCACCTTGGCGAGTAAAAACACAGAATAATAAAACGGTTTCGCAGATATACTGTAACAATGAGAGCAATCGGGGAACAGCATGAATCGAAACCGGACGCATCACAGAGGAAGAATGGTCTTTTTGTGCGTTGCAATCTGCTTTTGTATGGCAGGGCTGACGGGGAGACTGTTCTTCCTCATGTTATATAGGGCGGATTACTATCATCAGATGGCGGAGGAGCTGCATCAGAGGGAGCGCTCTATCAAGGCGCCGCGCGGGCGGATTTTGGATCGGAACGGCACAGTGATTGCAGATAACCGTACCGTGTGTACGGTTTCCGTAATCCATAACCAGGTGACGGATCCGGAAACCGTAATCCGGGTCTTGAGCGACGAATTGGGAATTTCGGAGGAGGGAGTACGGAAAAAGACTGAAAAGCGCTCTTCGAGGGAGGTCATCAAGTCAAATGTGGAAAAAGCGCGTGGCGATGCGATCCGCGCGATGCGGCTTCCCGGCGTCAAGGTGGATGAGGATTATAAGCGTTATTATCCATATGGGCATCTGGCATCCAAGGTGTTGGGATTTACCGGCGGCGATAATCAGGGAATTATCGGGCTGGAGGTGCAGTATGAAAAATACCTGAAAGGAACGGATGGAAAAATTCTGACGCTTACAGATGCGGCGGGAATTGAGCTGGAGAACGAAGCGGAGGATCGGATTGAACCGGAGGCAGGGCGGGATCTGGAGACGAGTCTGGATGTCAATATCCAGATGTATGCGGAGCAGGCGGCGTACCAGACGATGCAGAAAAAGAATGCGAACCGTGTTTCGATCATCGTAATGAATCCGCAGAACGGGGAAATATATGCGATGGTAAATGTCCCAGAATTTTCGTTGAATGCCCCGTTTACGCTGATAACGGATCATACGGCAGGTTCAGAGACTGAAACGCAAGAGGAACCGCTGTTGGAGTCGGAGAGCGATCAGACGGCAAGGACGGGAATGCAGAATGTCTTATCCGTGCGGGAAGCAGCCAGCCAGCAGGATTTGCTCAATCAGATGTGGCGTAATCCGTGTTTGAACGATACATATGAGCCGGGGTCAACTTTCAAGATTGTGACTGCCGCTGCCGGTTTGGAGGCGGGGGTTGTCAGTCTGACGGATTCCTTTTCGTGTCCAGGATTCCGGATTGTGGAAGATCGGAAAATCCGCTGCCATAAGGTAGGGGGACACGGAGGGGAGACATTTCTGCAGGGAATGATGAACTCCTGCAATCCGGTTTTAATTGATGTGGGGCAGCGGCTTGGAGCAGAGCGCTATTATCAGTATTTTAAGCAGTTTGGATTACTTGGGAAGACGGGGATTGATCTGCCGGGGGAGGCAGGGACAATCATGCACCAGCTAGATCAGATTGGGCCGGTGGAGCTGGCAACCGTTTCGTTTGGACAGTCGTTTCAGATTACGCCGATTCAGCTTATCACAACGGCGGCATCCCTGATTAATGGGGGGACACGCGTGACGCCGCACATAGGAATCCGGGCGGTGCGGGCGGATAAACAGGCAGTCCACGCATTTTCCTATCCGAAAGGAGAGCGGATTCTTTCAGAGAAAACCAGCGAAACGCTCCGCTATATCCTAGAACAGGTGGTAGCGGAGGGAAGTGGAAAAAATGCACGGATTGAGGGATACCGGATCGGGGGGAAGACGGCAACCTCTGAGAAACTTCCAAGAAGCCGGAAAAAGTATATTTCCTCTTTCCTGGGCTTCGCGCCGGCGGACGATCCGCAGGTCATAGCGCTGATTACGATTGATGAACCGGAGGGGATTTATTATGGTGGTACAATCGCTGCACCGGTGATCCGTGATCTTTTCGAAGTGGTTTTGCCGTATTTGGGGGTGGAGAAAAGAGGTTGATTATTCCCCTAAAAAGACGTATACTATTGAAGTGTATAGGCGGAGGTGCTAGGTGGATGGAACAAACGGCTGTGTGCCGTAGAACCAAAAACAGAGGCGTCGTATACATAGGAAGATAAGTTAGAGGTGTGACATGGTTAATGAGACGATACTGGCGGTTATCATAGCATTTGTGGTAAGTGCGGTTTTATGCCCGATTGTAATTCCATTTCTCCACAGGCTGAAATTCGGACAGCAGGTGCGCGATGATGGACCGCAGACACATTTGAAAAAGCAGGGGACGCCGACGATGGGCGGTTTGGTCATCCTTTCGAGCATTATCATCACTTCATTATTGTACATTCGGGATTATCCAAAGATCATTCCAGTCCTGTTTATGACGGTCGGGTTTGGTGTAGTTGGATTTCTGGATGATTACATTAAGATTGTGATGAAGCGATCGGAGGGATTGAACCCTGTCCAGAAACTGATCGGCCAGTTTGTGATCACGGGTATTTTTGCATATTATATTGTAACCTCAGCGGACATCGGAACGGGAATGTTGATTCCTTTTACAGGAAAGTATCTGGAACTTCCGGTGTGGATGTTTGTTCCGGCGCTGTTTTTCATTATTCTGGGAACGGACAATGGTGTTAATTTTACGGATGGCCTAGACGGTCTTTGCACCAGCGTGACGATTTTGGTGGCGACGTTTTTCACGATCGTGGCGATAGGGGAGAATAGCGGTATCAGCCCGATTACCGGTGCGGTCGTGGGAAGCCTTCTGGGATTCCTTCTGTTTAATGTTTATCCGGCGCGCGTGTTTATGGGCGATACTGGTTCGCTGGCACTGGGCGGTTTCGTGGCATCGAGTGCATTTATGATGCAGATGCCGATCTTTATCGCGATCGTTGGTCTTATTTATCTGGTGGAGGTACTGTCTGTTATCATTCAGGTAACCTATTTTAAGAAAACAGGCGGAAAACGCTTTTTTAAGGTGGCACCGATCCATCATCACTTTGAACTCTGCGGATGGTCTGAGACCAGAGTTGTCGGAGTATTTTCGATTATCACGGCAATCCTTTGCCTTGTAGCATACTTAGGATTATAGGAGGAAGATTATGAGTCAGAAAGTATTAGTAGCAGGAACAGGTATCAGCGGCATTGCGGCGGCAAAGCTCCTTCTCTCAAAAGGCGGGGAGGTTGTGCTTTATGACAGCAATGAGAAACTGGATCCGGAGGAGCTGAAAAAGAAATTTGACGAAGGTGCGACGATCACATTTGTCCTCGGAGAACTGAAAAAGACGGATTTGTTAGGCATTGAACTGGCAATTTTAAGTCCGGGTATTCCGACGGATGCACCGTTTGTTGCGATGATTGAGGAAACGGGTATTCCGGTATGGGGGGAAATGCAGCTGGCATATCATTGTGCGAAAGGCCGTCTGGTAGCGATCACCGGCACAAATGGCAAGACGACCACCACTTCCCTGACCGGCGAGATCATGAAATCCTTTTACGATAGCGTATTTGTAGTTGGAAATATCGGTGAGCCGTTTGCATTCCACGCACTGGAGACGACGGATGAGACGGTGACCGTCGCAGAAGTATCAAGCTTCATGATGGAAACGATGACGGATTTTCATCCGAATGTAAGCGCCATCTTAAATATTACGCCGGATCACCTGGATCGCCACAAAACAATGGAGCGCTATATTGAGGCGAAAGAGAATATTACCAAGAACCAGAAGGAGGGGGACGTCTGTGTCCTGAACTACGAAGATCCGGTTCTGAGGGAATTTGGCGAATCTCTGAAGGACATCAAAGTGGTGTATTTTTCCAGCCAGCGCGCACTGAAAAAAGGTTTATACTTGAAAGAGGAAGAGATTGTATACAACGATGGAGAGAAAGAGACGGAGATTGTCAATGTCCATGATCTGAAACTTTTGGGACGCCATAACTATGAAAATGTAATGGCAGCGATCGCAATCAGCATGAACATGGGTGTACCGATGGAGAAAATCCAGGCGACGGTAAAAGAATTCCAGGCGGTTGAACACCGGATTGAATTTGTGACAGAGCGCTTTGGTGTGAAGTATTATAATGATTCCAAGGGAACCAATCCGGATGCGGCAATGCAGGCAATCAAGGCGATGCCGGGACCGACTCTTTTGATCGCCGGCGGGTATGACAAGCATTCTGAGTTTGATGAGTGGATTGAGAGTTTTGATGGAAAAGTACGTTATCTGGTACTGATTGGACAGACCCGTGATAAGATCGCCGAGTGTGCAAAACGCCACGGCTTTTCTGATATCATGTATGCAGAAGATCTGCAGGAGGCCGTACAGGTATGTGCATCCTATGCCAATCCAGGTGACAATGTCCTCCTTTCTCCGGCGTGTGCAAGCTGGGGACAGTTTAAAAACTTTGAAGAGCGTGGACGTAAATTTAAAGAGTATGTGAGAAATCTGTGATGCTATAGGCAAAAAGCCATTAGCATCGGAAGGGTGAATATCTTGGGGGCTGTCGCAGCCAGCGATGATTGCGGCAGCCCCGATTTAGACAGAAATACGGTTTACAGGTCAAAGCGGTTTGTTTGCCTGGTTTTTCCTTCACCGTAAATAAAGTGAACCGTAAGAACAAAAATGCAGGCGGGGGAGTGGGAGATATGTCGGGATCTGGAAAAAATAAAAAGAAAAAACCACATCGGTTTTATGATTACAGCTTGCTGTTTACCATTATTTTCCTGACGGTATTTGGGTTAATCATGATTTACAGCGCCAGTTCTTATAAAGCGCAGTTGGATTATGGGGATCCGGGGTATTTTATGCTCCGTCAGGCTGGGATTGCCGCAGTCGGTTTTATAGCGATGTACATAGTGTCAAAGATAGATTACCACTGGTTTGCCCGCTTTTCGACGCTGGGATATATTCTTTCCTATGTAACGCTTCTTTTAACCCGTTTTACACCGCTTGGTGTGGCATCCCATGGTAAGAAGCGCTGGCTTCGGCTTGGACCGTTCCAGTTTCAGCCGACGGAGCTTGTAAAGATTTCCCTGATTCTGCTGTTGGCAGTGATGATCGCAAACTTGGGGATCAAGATCA
>JBNMLY010000104.1:0-7826 GCA_050875065.1 Otoolea sp.
TGACCCGGAAAGAGAGAAAAGAGCTTTATCGGGTGTTGGAGCTGGACTGCCTGCTGAAAGAACGTGTGGTGGCAGTACGGTGGGACAATGCGCGGGAGGAGTCGGAGTTATTCGAACTGATGCGTGAGATGGAACGCGAATGGGAGCATCTGCCGCTGGTGGTAATGTTTCTGACCGAACGGGCGCTGCGGGCATCTATTTCGGGAGTGAGGCACATTCCAGCCGTTTTTATGATTCGGGAGCCGGAAGCGTTTTCCAGAAAAGAGATGGGAATGCGGTATGCAGAAAAATGGAACATTTCTTTTGAGGATGGTTTTGGCGAGATGTGGCAGAGGTTTCGGTTTACACCGGGGCAGTTTAAAAAGATTCTGGAGCAGGCAGAAGATATGGCGCTTGCCAGAGGAGAAAGATATCCGTCGCGGGATGAGCTCAAAGAGGTATGCTGCCGTCAGGCAGAACATCGGTTTGCAGGAAAGGCATCTCGGATAAACACGCAGTTTTCGTGGGACGATCTGGTGCTGCCGGAGGCGTCGAAGGAACTTTTGCGGGATCTTTGCAGCAGAAACAAGAACCGGGAACAGATCTATGGAAGATGGAATTTTGCCAGCCGTTTTCCATATGGGCTGGGAACCTCGATTTTGTTTACCGGCAGCCCGGGAACGGGAAAAACGATGGCAGCGCAGGTCATGGCAAAGGAGCTGGATCTGGAGCTGTTCCGTGTCAATCTTTCCGCGGTGGTCAGCAAATATGTGGGAGAAACCGAAAAAAACTTAAATCAGATTTTTGACGAGGCGTCCAAAAGCCTGTGTATCTTATTTTTTGATGAGGCGGATGTCCTGTTTGGAAAGCGGACGGAGGTCAAAGATTCGCAGGATAAGTATCAGAACATGGAAGCGGCATTTTTACTCCAGAAGATGGAGGAATACGACGGCGTCAGCATTCTGGCAACGAATTATCAGCAGAATATAGATGAGGCGTTTAAACGGCGCATTCAATATGTGGTGGAGTTTTCGCTGCCTGGCGCGGAGGAAAGGCTTGGAATGTGGAAGCGGGCATTTCCGAAGGAGTGTCCGGTGCAGGAATCGGTGGATCTGCAGTTTCTGGCGGAACAGTTTGAGCTGACGGGAAGTAATATCAAGAATATTGCGGTCAATGCCGCATTTCTGGCGGCTTCGGACGAGGCGGCGGTTGGGATGCCGCAGATTTTGAGGGCGCTTAGAAATGAATACCGAAAGAGCGGGAAACGCCTGACGGCGTCGGAACTAGGACAATATGGCGGGGCGGTTCAGGGGTAGGCATTCAGAAAAAGGTGGTTGAAGAAAATTTGGCTGGATGTTTGCTGCAACTGTGAACGTATGAAAAGACTCCGAGAGTACGTGGGCGAGAAAGGGAGAAAAACTGGGGGGATAGCGGTGGAATACGATTACGGCGAGTACCGCAAAGATTCACAGGCACCGTTTCGGGAAGAAGAGAAACGGGGGGAAACGTTAGAGCGCTTTGAAGCGTCGGAGAAGCGGAGAAGAGGGGGCAGAGAGCCGGAGCGCGTGCTTGCGCTGAAAAATTCATACGGGCAGTTTGAGCTGGGAGTGAGTGGGACAAAAGCGGAAAAACGGACGGAAAAGGCGCAGAGAAGTCAGGAAAAATTAGCGCTCGTATCGGGACTTCGGAAAGAGCGGAAAAAGGAACTGCGCGATTATGAGACGTTTCATGAGACGGGTTCCGTCCCGCTCTCGTCACTTCAAAAGAGGGGCCGGGTCAATCCGCATAAGAAAGAAAAAAGCGCGGCGCTTCTGCGCCTAGAAGCGGAAAAGACGGGAAGCAGGCTGGCAAAGGGACTTTCGGAGCTGGCGGAGAAAGAAAAACTGGAGACGGTACAGGAAATGTTCCCGTTTTTACAAAATAAAGCGGAGCGCGAAGAACGAAAAATTCTTATGGAAGAGAGGGAAAAAACGGGGGTTCTCTCAACGGAAACGTCACATTATCTGGATCATATAAAAGAGAATGAACTCCACAAACAGAGGGAAAAACAGAAATTTGTCCAGAAAGCGGATTACACCTTCCGGACGGAGAAGGAAAAACGGAACCAGGAGACAAAGAAAACGGGAGCCTGGGAGGAATATCGCAAAAAGTTGTGGGAAAGCGGTCTTCTGGAAGATGAAAATGCGAACGAAGAGGACGAAAATAGAGAAAACAATGAAAAGAAGGACTAAATGTTTAGAAAATGTTTGGTTCTTGATGGTAAAATGTAAAAAACATAGAAATTGAGTGTTCGTTATAAGTTGGAAAGGAGAAAGGAGCGCTATGGCTGAGTATTTATCCCCTGGTGTATATGTTGAGGAATTTGATTCCGGTTCCAAGCCGATGGAGGGCGTAGGAACGAGTACCGCAGGATTTGTTGGATTAGCAGAGAGAGGACCGATCGAGGGACTTCCACAGCTAGTTACGAATTTCTCGGATTTTAAGAGAAAATATGGTGGTTATTTATCAGAAAATGAGTTTGGTGAGTATCGTTTTCTGGCATATGCAGTAGAACATTTCTTTATTAATGGAGGCGCGAGATGCTATATTTCGCGTGTGGCACCGTCGGATGCAAAGTGTGCGTCCGCACAGATTCCGTCGGAGAGCAAGGCGGCTCTTGTGCTGACGGCGAAGAATCCGGGCATGTGGGGCAACAATCTCCGCGCGGTTATCTCACCGGCGAGCAAGGCAAAGACACAGGTGTTGGAGATCGTGGAAAATGCTTCCGGCAAGAAATACGTTGTGAAAAATGGCAGCGGTTTCCAGCCTGGTGACATTGTAAGTTTTACAGATGGCAAGGAGATTTCCTACAACCGTGTTGTGAAAAATCAGGACAATCTGATCGAGTTTGAAAAGGATTTTGAAGAGGATGTGGTTGATAAAAACCTCGTTCCGAAGAAGCTGATCAGCACCTGTGAGTTTACGCTGGAAGTACGGTATGACGATCTGGCGGAAGTGTATGAGAATGTTTCGTTTAATATCGAGGCACCGAACTATATTGAGAAAAAGACAGCGAAATCAGAGCTGATCACAGCTGCTTGTGCCGGCGCTGGATCGGAGATCCTTGCGCCGTTTGACGAGCTGGCAGCAGAAGGGGACGCCGTTGTCAGCGTATCCTTCACAGGCGGAAGCAATGGTTCTGTGGCATCACTCTCAGCGGCTGATTTTATCGGATATGATAATGGCGCGAGCCGAAGAAGCGGAATTCAGTCCTTCTTAGACAATGATGTGGTTTCGATTATGGCGGTTCCGGGTGTAACCGATCCGAATGTACAACTGACGCTGGTAGCGCACTGTGAGAATCTGGGAAGCCGTTTTGCAGTGCTGGATATGCCGAGAGATGCAAAGAAGGTTGATGACATTCTTGCACACAGAGATATTTTAGACAGCAGCTATGCAGCTTTATATCATCCGTGGCTGCAGGTATTTGACCCGTTAGATAAAAAGAATTTTGCGATTCCGCCGTCTGGCTCTATTATGGGTATTTATGCGAGAAGCGATAACAGCCGCGGCGTCCATAAAGCACCGGCGAACGAGGTTGTACGTGCCTGCGTGGGGCTGGACTGCCAGTTCAATAAGGGCGAGCAGGATATCCTGAATCCAAAGGGAGTCAACCTGATTCGTGCATTTCCGGGCATGGGAATTCGCGTGTGGGGCGCCAGAACGGCATCAAGCGATCCGTCCTGGAAATACATCAACGTGCGCCGTCTGTTTATCTTTATCGAGGAATCGATCAAGGCCAATACAAACTGGGCTGTATTTGAACCGAATGATGAAGTTCTCTGGGTTCGTGTAAAACGTACCATCGACGTATTCCTGACTGGAATGTGGCGGGGAGGTTCCCTGGCTGGAAGCGTACCGTCAGAGGCTTTCTTTGTAAATATCGGACGGGATACCATGAGTCAGGATGATATCGACAATGGACGTCTGGTATGTGTGATTGGTGTGGCACCTGTGAAACCGGCTGAGTTTGTAATCTTCCGGATTTCTCAGAAAACAAGTGATTCCGGCTCTGCCGAGTAATGGAGAGGAGAGATAAGACATGGCAGGATATCCGCATGGAAAGTTTAATTATAAGGTAGAAATTGATGGACTGGAAGCCGGAGGATTTTCGGAAGTGACCGGTTTTGATGCTTCGATCGATGTGATTGAGTACCGGGAGGGCGATATGACACAGACCCCGATCAAGCTTCCGGGTCTGAAGAAATATGGAAATATTACCCTGAAACAGGGATTAGTCGACTCTATGGTTCTCTATGAGTGGATGACGGCAGGGCTTGAGGGTGATGTCGAGAGAAAGACACTTACGATCACGCTTTTAGATATTGCGGGAAGCCCGGCGGCATCCTGGCAGATCATCAACGCATGGCCGGTAAAATATACGGCACCAGATTTTAATGCAACATCATCGGAAGTAGCGATTGAGAGTCTGGAGATCGCCCATGAGGGTATGACAAGAGTATCATAAATCAGAATAAAGTGTAAACGATCGGCTGGGCAGCATAGACAGATGGGAAAATTTCTCTGGTTTATGTCGCCCGGCTGAACCTGCAAGAAAGGGGAACGACATGGCATTTCAAACCGAATTTACATTTACTCTTCCCAGAGGCTATATTGACGATACAGGGATGATTCATAAAGAGGGAACGATGCGGCTTGCCAATGCGGCGGATGAGATCCTTCCGTTAAAGGATCCGAGAGTGCAGCAGAATCCGGGGTATCTGACGATCATCCTGTTGGCGCGCGTGATTACCAAACTGGGTTCCCTGCCAGCAGTGGATACAAGGACCGTTGAGAAGTTTTTTACCATGGATCTGGCGTACCTTCAGGATCTCTATGAGAGAATCAACACGACGGAAATGCCGGTATACCGAGGCGTCTGCCCGCACTGTGGGAAGGAGATTCAGATTCCGGTAAATTTTATGGAAGCAGGTCAATAGAGACATATCCGGCCGATAAGATCTACAAGGAGGCAGCATTTCTGGCATATTACCTGCACTGGTCACACGATGACATCATGGCGATGAGCCATCTGGACCGTATCCGCTGGTGCAATGAGGTATCGGGAATTAACAGCCGATTGAATGATGAGCCGGAAAATGTGTTTAAGATCTAACGGGATGGAAAAAGACCTGCGGTTTTCAGGACAGGAGGGGACGGATGCTGGGACATGGTTTAGAACGATGGTCGGATCTGTGTGACAATTTTTCTTTCCGTGTATACATTAACAATCAGGAATTTGCATTTTCGAAAGTGACCAATCTGGAGGGGGAACAGGAGATAGAAGAATTTCAGGTGGGCGGCATGAATCAGGCACCTCATATTGCGGTTTCTCCGAACAAAAAAGCGGGAAGGCTGATTCTGGAAAAGGGAAAGTGCTTTTCATCCATGCAAAAGCCGATCAAGAACTGGCGGCCGGGATACCGCATCAAAGGGCTGATTGATGTATATATTTATGATCGCTCAGGCGCATTTGCTGGTTCGTACGGAATTAACGGTGGTTTGATTGTGAAATGGGAAGTGACAGGACTGGACGGACTCGGAAATGAATTGATGATTCAGAAATTTGAGATCGCGCATGATGGCGTATCTATGTCGGATGCGAAAAGGTAACAGGAGAACGCGATTCTTGATACATGTGACGGATAGAAAGAAGGACCGACGGATAGAAAGAAATGTGGTGATCGGATGAAGAACCGGTTATGGATGGAGCGGCAAAAGCCGAGGAAACTCCATTATCTGGACTGGGCGGAAAAAATAAGAGAGAAATATTCTCCAAGGGGGGAATATGGATTTGCCGGAGCAACACTTACGTTTTTGCAGGGAGAGAAGCATTCAGAACCTCAAAATGGTGGTGAAGAGCGCCGGCTGATGTTGTTTTTTCAGAATCTGATTTTCTGTTGGGAAAATTCCATCGGAGTGAAACTTTCGATCGGAAATGAACGCGTTTTGGAAAAAAGCGTCCGTCTTGCGCTGGAGACAGCCATGCAGAAATTGACATCGGAGCAGGAAATTCGTTTTTCCAGAGAGGTTAAGATAGCAAGAGAGTTGCTGGAAGGAAAAGAAAAGACGGAAATGCAGATGCAGAAAAGCCTTGTATTCCGTCGCTGGCGGGAAGGCTATTCCTGGGAAGAGATAAGCGGGAGCGGGAAAATCCGGGAATATGCAGAGCAGATCGAGGAAATGCGGAGCCGGAGACAGGAGCTGGCGTGGGTTCGAAACAGGGAGATTGCCAGCAGCCGAAGCGGAGAGGATGCCAGAATCCAAAGTAAGGGGATGACCGGCGTTCGAAGCGGGGAGAATACCAGAATTCCAAGCTGGGATGTGACGGATGTTCCGAGCAGAGAGAAAAGACGGATTCAGGAGCTGGAACTTGCTCAAGATCAAGCCGAGCGTCAGAAGATACAGGAACGCATCCATCAACGGGAAAAGTTCGTTGAGAGTGAAGTACGGATTGAGAGCAACGCTCAGAGTCAGCCGGAGCATAAAAATCGTGAGAATATGATTTCTCGGAGGGAAAATGAGCAGGCATCCAGAAGCGAAGAACGTCATCTTGATTTCCAAAAAGAATTGACCATAACAGAACGCCAGAACCGAGAAGAAAAACGCTTGGAACAGGTAGAGAATCAGGAACAGGTGGCAATAGAAGAACGCTTGGAAGATATGGAGGAGCAGAGCCAGGCGGGAGCGGAAAATAACCTGGAAAGTACAGAGCATCCAAATGGGGATGGAGAAGATTTATCATTTGAACTAGAAGTATTTAAAGGAAAGAACACAGCAGAACCAGCAGGGATGGAAGCGTTGGAACGCCCGGAAAGTTCACTGGTGTATTTAGAAGCGAAAGAAACGGCGGATGGAACAGACTTGCGTGCAGAGAGTCGGTTAGAGAAACAGATGGAAAATCTCAAGGAATCGATTCATTGGAGCGAGAAGC
Organism: Otoolea sp.; assembly: GCA_050875065.1. Taxonomy (GTDB): domain Bacteria; phylum Bacillota; class Clostridia; order Lachnospirales; family Lachnospiraceae; genus Otoolea. The sequence goes on from JBNMLY010000104.1 coordinate 6,953, forward strand.
AACAGGAAAGTCAACGCGAGTTTGTCCGTCAAGAAAAACGGCAGCAGAAGGCACAGTCGGAGTTGCGTAATACCCAGACCGAGCAGCAGAAGGCACAGTTGGAGTTGCGTAATACCCGGACCGAGCAGCAGAAGGCACAATCCGAGTTGCGTAATATCCAGACCGAGCAGCAAAAGGTGCAGTCGGAGTTGATTCGGCAGCAAGAACAACTGACCGAGACGCGAACCCAGCTTGAAAAAGAAGTCCAAATTCAGCAGATTCATGAGGAACGGGCAAAGGAAGTTCTTGAACAGGAACGGGAAAAGAAACAGGCGGTCAGGTCAGAAGCTAGTCGGCTGGAGATAGAAAAAGAACGTGTCAAGATGGAACATCAAAACCAGCCAGAAGCGGAACGCCGTTTGGAGAGTACAACAGAGCGTCAAAATCAGTCAGAAGCGGAAAGTCGTTTGGAGAGTACGACAGAGCGTCAAAGTCAGCCAGAAACAGAAAGTCGTTTGGAGAGTACGACAGAGCGTCAAAATCAGCCAGAAACAGAAAGCCGTTTGGAGAGTATACCAGAGTGGCAAAATCATGGCGGGGAAGATGCGGCGGTTGAATCAAAGGTATTTAGGGAAGAGCTCACAGTAGAACCAGCAGGGAGCGAAGCGTTAGACCGCCCGGAAAGTTCACTGGTGTATTTAGAAGCAAAAGAAACGGCGGATAGAACAGGCATTCAGTCGCGTGCAGAGAGACAGTGGGAGAGCCCGTCAGAGAAAGCGCATGGACGAGAAATAGAAAGTGGGAAAGAAAGTCAGCAGGAGACAGAGCGTCGAGAGAGTCGGTTAGAGAAACAGATGGAAAATCTCAAGGAGTCGATTCATTGGAGCGAGAAGCA
>JBNMLY010000105.1:0-7812 GCA_050875065.1 Otoolea sp.
TAAAAGCGGATGATGAAATTTTAATCAGCATTGATAACCACCACAGCAATATCCTGCCGTGGCAGATGGTATCCAGACAGACGGGTGCGAAGCTCGTCTATCTGGAATGTCAGCCGGATGGTTCCTACCGGGATGAGGATATGGAAGCACTGGTGACAGAAAAGACAAAGATCGCAGCGATGCCGCAGATTTCCAATGTCCTTGGACGCAGGAATCCAGTGGAAAAACTGACGAAGCTGGTGCACGAAAAAGGCGGCGTGATCGTCATTGACGCGGCACAGAGCGCCCCGCATATTCCCGTGGATGTGCAGGCGCTGGATGCAGATTTCCTTGTGTTTTCCGGTCACAAGCTGATGGCCCCGATGGGAATCGGCGTGCTGTACGGAAAAGAAGCGCTGCTGGATTCGATGCCGCCGTTCCTGACGGGCGGCGAGATGATCGATTCGGTCAGCCGGGAATCGGCGGTCTTTGCCGAGCTGCCGCACAAATTCGAAGCCGGTACCGTCAATGGCGGCGGTGCGGTCGGCTTACAGGCGGCGATCGATTACCTGATGAACGTCGGATTTGACGAGGTACAGAAACGCGAGGAGCTGCTGACGACACGGGCCATGACGGCGATGCAGCAGATTCCAGGCGTCCATATCCAGGGAAGCGACAAGCCGGAAGAGCACAACGGAATCATCAGTTTTACCGTGGACGGCGTACATCCGCACGATATCGCGTCAATTCTGGATGCCGAGCACGTATATGTGCGCGCCGGTCATCATTGCGCCCAGCCGCTGTTAAAACATTTGGGGGCGTTTGCGACTGCACGCGCCAGCTTTGCGTTCTACAATACGGAGGAGGACATCGACCGGTTTGTCCAGAGCCTGAAAGAAATCCGGAGGAAAATGGGATATGGAGAATAGAACCTTTTACAATGAAATCCTGACGGAGCACAACCTGCATCCGTTACATAAAGAAAAACTGCCGGATGCCAATCTGGTATTAGAGGGCGTCAATCCGAGCTGCGGAGACGACATCATTCTCCAGTTAAAGGTCGAAGACGGGCAGGTGGTAGACGGTGCATTTGAGGGAAGCGGCTGTGCGATCTCCCAGGCATCTGCCGATATTATGCTGGATCTGATCATCGGAAAATCAGAAGAGGAAGCACGCCATCTGGCAGATCTGTTCCTGCGGATGATCAAGGGTGAGGCAAGCGAGGATGAGATCGAAGAACTCGAGGAAGCCGGCGCCCTGGTTGATGTTTCCCATATGCCGGCGCGAGTCAAATGTGCGGTGCTGGGATGGCATACGATGGAAGAGATGCTGGATAAGAAAAATCAGAAATAGTCAGAAATGATGGAAAAAGCGGCAGAACTGTGAAGGACTGCCGTTTTTGACGAATTCCATGAAAAAAGGGAAACAGTTAGGGCTTTTACTTCTAATGTTAATATCGGCATCGTTTGTTGGAGTATTTGATACGGTATGGCAGGCACATTTACATAAAAATTGACATATTTTGCCAGAGAAAACGGGAGTCGGATCAGAAAAAGATCGTTTTTTACCGTTTGGAAAGGAAATAGGGGATAAAAGGGCACCTTATGTTTGCAAAAAAACGATAATGATGTTAGAATATAGCTAAGAAAATATCCAACCGTTCCATTTAACTTGATAACCGTGTGTATAGGAAAAGGAAAATGGCAGCAGGGATATTAGCAGACTATCTGGCTGGAGGTGTACGGTGTGCCGAAGTTTTCATATAAGGCGTTGAGCCGGGATGGAAAGGAAGTCCGGGGTGTGCTTCAGGCTGAGAGTGAGGCTCTGGCAGTTGCCAGGATCCGGGAGAACTACCCGATTCTTTTGAGTATTAACCAGAAAGCAGAAAAAAAGAAGATGAATGGTGGCAGTATTCTGGAGATGGAGATCGGCAGCCGCAGGATATCGACCAAAAAGCTGGCAATTCTCTGTTCACAGTTTGCCATAACACTTCATTCCGGCATGACTGTAGCCCGCGCCATGCAGATGCTCGCGGGACAGAATGAGGATAAGCGTATCCGCCGGATCATGGAAGCGGCGGCGGAGGAGGTGGCGACCGGCAGTACAGTAGCTACCGCGCTGGAAAAGTACAGCGATCGTTTTCCGCTTACCTTTATTGAGACGATTCGGGCGGGGGAGCAGTCTGGTACGCTTGACCGCTCGTTTGAGCGGCTTCAGAAGTTTTACGAAAAATCTTACAAAACGACGGAGAAGATCAAAGGAGCGCTTACATATCCGCTGGTGGTCGTTGCGATTGCGGTGGTGGTCCTGATTATCGTCATGGCGAAGGTGATTCCGACGCTGGCGGACGTGTTTTCAGATTTGGGAGGCACGCTGCCGCTGATGACACGGATGCTGATCGCTACTTCTCATTTTTTTGCAAAATGGTGGCTATTGCTGCTTGCGGTGCTGGCGGCAGCCGAAATTGGCTGGCAGCTGTATGGAAGAACGAAGCAGGGAAAGCTTCAGCAGTCCAAGCTTGCTTTATCGCTCCCTGTGGTCGGAGCGATTAACCGCATGAATGGTGCGGCACAGTTTGCCAATACGATGTCGGTGCTGTTAGCGGCAGGTATCACGGTCAATCAGGCGGTTGAAACGACGGCAAGGGTGATGGACAATTATCTTCTGAGTGAAGAGGTTCATTCCATGCGGGCGCAGATTGAGCAGGGACGGACGCTGGTGGAGTGCTTGAAGGGAAAAAAGTATTTTCCGGCAACGATGGTTGATATGTGTTCCGTCGGAGAAGAGACGGGAGCGCTGGAGGAGACGCTGGAAAATGTGGCGGATTATTACACCAATGAGGCGGATTACCGGATACAAAGGCTTTTAGCGCTGCTGGAACCGGCGATGCTGGTGATACTCTCGATTTTTGCCGGTATTATTGTAGTGTCGATCTATCTGCCGATTTTTACGATGTATGATCTGATGTAGTGCGGGGGACGGATGAGGACAAATATGGATGAAGCAGGGAGTTTTCCTGTTCATTAATAGAAAGATAGGAGACTGATGAGATGAAGAACATAATGAAAAAGGTTCGCGGGAACAAACAGGGATTTACGCTGGCGGAGCTGCTGGTAGTCGTTGCGATTGTCGGAATTTTGGTTGCGATTTCGATTCCGGTATTTACGGCGCAATTAGGAAAGGCAAGAAAAGCAACGAACCAGGCAAACTTGCGTGCAGCGAAAGCGGCAGCGATTGCAGAGTATCTGACAGGGGATAAGACTGGATCGGTTTCGTATAATTATGATATTAAAACCGGAGTTGCAACCGCGTGTGAGGATGATAGTAAGAGGACAGCAACTACGAAAGTGGAGGATATTGATAACGCGTCTTCTAAAGTCAAATATGGAAAGATTAGTGTTGTAATTACAGAAACGAAAGGTTCTTCTGGTGGCGTTGATGGTTCCACTGTGACTTTGTATTCGGATGAAACAGAAACCAAATCAGATAATTAAGAATTAGCTATTAAATATTCAAAACCACATACGTGGCAAAATGGATGGGGTTTTCCCATCCATTTTGTTTATAGAAAAATTTAAGAATTAAGGGATGCTAATTAGATGGGCGGGAGCGGAAAACGTCTTATTTGACAGGAGAGTTGGCGATGCTGCATCAAACTACATTTTTGACAATTTATATATTGAGCATTACGTTTTTTTTCGGCTGCTGCCTGGGAAGTTTTACGGATTGTCTGGCGGGGCGGATGTTAAAGGGAACCTCGGCTTTGAAGGGGCGCTCGCACTGCGACGCCTGCGGGCATGTACTGGGGGCGCCGGATTTGGTTCCCCTGTTTTCATGGCTGTGTCTGAAAGGACGCTGCCGTTACTGTGGAAGCAAAATTCCGGCGGAAGCATTCTGGACGGAATTGGCGTCTGGAATTGCGTGCTGTCTGGTAATAGGGCGTTACGATATATCGGTGATGGCGCTGCGGGGCATTCTTTTATGGATGGTATTTTTGTGCCTGACGCTGACGGATTTACATGCCTGGATCATACCGGATCGCTTGCAGATCGCAGGAATTTTGATCTTTCTTGGGACGGCTATATGGCTGCCACAGCCAGTGACGCAAATTCTGCACGGCTGTCTCGTGGGGATTGGCTTATCCGGAGGAATGCTGGCGCTTTCGCTGCTGTTTGATCAATTGATGGGACGGGAGAGCCTGGGCGGCGGTGATATTAAGTTGTTTTTTGTGACTGGTCTGTACCTCCGATCCGTCTGGGAAGTGTTATTTTTTTTGATTTTAAGTTGTGTGCTGGGAATTATATCTTCAATTCTTCTCAGGAGAGATAAAATACCATTTGGACCCGCGATGGCAGCGGCTGCTTTTGGGATGTTGCTATATGGAGATATACTGACACAGTGGTATAGAGGATTGTGGCAGTTGTGAAAAAGGTAGAAATAGGACAGCTCTTGAAAAGGGAGTGCAGATATGAAAAACTGTTTAGGAATTGAAATAGGACATTACCGTGTAAAGATCGCATATATCGAAAAAGGAGAGTTTCGAGAGTTTATTTCCCGGAGAATTGAGGGAGTGGAACAACCGGATATGCGTCCGTATGCGGATTTAATAAAAGATTTACTGAAAGAATATTCCATTCGCTGTCGTCGGGTGGTATTTGTAATCCGCCAGGAGGACGCGTATGTCAGACGGTTTGAGCTGCCGCTTATGACAGAGGAACAGCTTCGCCTCAATCTGCCCTACGAATTTCATGATTACATTGGGAATGAGATGGAGCGGTATATTTTTGATTATGCCATGATCCATCGGGACGAAGATAAAATGGAAATTATCGGGGCGGCGTGTACGAAAGAATTGGCTCAGTATTTCCAGAAACTTGCGAAGATGGCGCGCTTGAAACTGGTCGGGCTGGTTCCAGAGGTGCTTGGTCTTGAACGGATTTTAGAGCGGGCGGAAGAACATGAAGCGGAGGAAGCAGAGGATTTAGCCCTCCGGTCAGCGTCCGAGGATGGCAAAGGTTTCGAAAAAGGGAGAGACGCCGTTTTGTCAGGGGATGGAAAAGAAGCACCGAAAGCTGATGGGGTGGAACCGAGGCGTAAGGATTATGCAATTTTAGATTTGGGGACAAAAACCATGCGGATTCATTTCTTCCGTCAGGGGCTTTATGATATTACCCGCACAATGGAGCCGGGGTGCGAGGAGATCGAACGAATCCGAAGCGGGGACAGGGAGAAGATAAGCGAGCTGGGGCTCGAGCCGGAGGAAGAAAACCGCGATGAGGCAGAGCAGTTAAAATGGGAGGCGGTTATGGAGGAACAGTATCGTACCCGTGCGGTCCAGATCATGCGGGTATTGAACTTTTATAGTTTTAACAATACAGATAACACGATTGACAGCCTTTATTATTGTGGCGGGGGTGCCCGTTATAAAGAACTGATTGCCATGCTGGACGAGACGCTGGAGCTTCCTGTTTTAAGCGTTGCGGAGCTTCTGCCGGAGATTGATCTGGAAGAGGGGGATGAGTGGATTGACAGTCCGCAGACATATGGTGTATTACTTACATAAGGAGGAAAAGCGGTGACTGATTTAAAATCGATCGCAAATATGCGGATCGGCGGTTCGAAATATCCGAAAAAACGGCGGATCAATCTGTATCAGAAACAGATCAAAAAAGGAAAGATAGCGGCGGAGATAGGCACGTTTGCCGTTTTTATGCTGGGCGTCTACGGATTTTCGCAATTTGGGGTAGTGCGTCTGTTAGAAGAGGCAGATCGGGCAGAAGCAATCTATACCATGACGGAGCGCCAGCTCCAGGCGCTTCAACAGTCAAATCAGGTTTTGGGGGAAGTGACGGCGGAATATGCACACTATGGAAATGAGTATCTGAATGAGGAAGAAAAGAAACTTCCCAATCGGGCGATGATGCTGGATTCTTTGAAATCGAACCTATTTCCGATGATGACGGTGCCTTCCGTGTCGATTACGGGGGATCAGATGCTGCTGAATGGTTCGATCCCCAGTGGAGTTATGTTTCCGGATCTGGTACGTGGGGCGGAGAATGATCCCAGGGTGCGTTATGTATCGGTTTCACTGGAGGATACGGTGTCCGGTGAGAACGAGGCACAGGTGTTGGCAGCCGGGAAAAATGTGGATGTAGCATTGGTGGTTTATTTTAATCTACCCGAAGAGGACGGAGAGGAACAATGAATTCGTTACAGAAGTATACCCTGACAAGGACACAGAAAATATTGCTCCTGCTGCTGGTATTTTTACTGTTGGCAGCTGGTTATTATTTTGGCTTTTATTTACCAGTCACGCAGCGGATCGAGGCGGCAGATACGACGGAATTGGATTCCCAGATCCAGCTGGAGCAGATAACCGCGATGCGTATCCGGAAAATGCAGCAGGTGATCGAGGAGAACAAGGCGAACCAGTCCCCGATGGTTCCGGCATACAACCACTTTAAGGCAGAGACGGAGGAGCTGAACCGTATTTTTGCAAAGGCATATCAATATAACTTCCAGTATGGGGAACCGCAGGTGGATGGGATGCAGATCCGCCGTGCGATGAATATTTCTTTTCAGGCGGACAGCTATGACAGCGCCGTAGCGATGATTCATGAGGTGTTGGAAGGACCTTACCGCTGCCTGATCGGAGATTTGAGTATCAGTGATGCAGGAAAGACGGAAAAGGGAGAACAGCCGGATATCCGGATCCGCCCGGTTTCGGTAAATTTCCAGTTGACCTATTTTGAAACCCGCTATGATGCAGATACGGAGGAAGGGTTACCAGCCCAGGTGGAGGAGACGCAAGGGGCGTCTGGTCTGGCAAATGCAGATGTGTCGAATCTGAAGCGCTCCGATTTGGAAACAGCGGCGGAGGCAGCGCTGGGAGAATAAAGGATGAGGATGAGAGGAAAAATGGAAACCCGGCCGAAGCAGCCGGGAGAAATTTCTGACCGGCTCAAAAATCAGGATGGCGCCAGTTTGATGGCGGCGCTCCTGTTTTTTGTGTTTTGCGGGGTAGGCGCATCGATCATCTTGGCGTCGGCCTCCTCATCGGCGGGGAAGATTCAAAACCTTCCGCGGGAAGATCAGAAGCGTTATAGTGTAGATTCTGCCGCTGCATTTTTGCGGGATGAACTGCAAAGGACGGAGAATACGGTTAAAATCAAGGAAGTGATTGTAGAGGACAGCCGTGAAGAGGAAGAAGATACGGATGATTTCTATTGCTATTATGTGGGAAGCGGGAAACATTTGAACACGGAGGAATCGTGGCAGAAGTTTTACGGAACGGACGGCGGCAGTCTCTCCAGTCTGGATGGAGGAATCCTGGATTCCCTGATCGTGGATATTTATGAGCGGAATTATTATCAGGGTGAGGCGGATAGAGGAGAGACTTCCAGTGACATCAAGCGGGAAGAAAGAGCGGAGGCAGGAAACGATACATCCGGGGAAGGAACCGAATGGACCAACTTCACTTTTTCAGTTAAGCAATCGGGAAGCAGTACTGCCGTGATCGCACCGTTAAAAACCTCGGTACGTCTGAAAATGGCAGATAATTATAAAATTACGGCGATTCTTTCGGATATGGTGACGGAGGAAGAACGGCCGGAAGAGCGCTGCGAGAGACGCCTGGTGCTGGAACCGTTTATGTCACAGAAGCGGACGGTCAAAGTAGAGGTGTTTGAGGAAGAATCCGGGGAGGATGAGGACGGCGGCGACGAGGATTCCTATACCATTACGACAACGACGATCCTCACAACGCTGAACTGGCAAAATGGCACGATAGAAAAGGAGCTGCTGGAGCAGGATGAGACAGGATAGTAGGAAAAA
>JBNMLY010000106.1:0-7800 GCA_050875065.1 Otoolea sp.
ATCTCATAGAGAAAGCTGTTTCTCGCCGTTTCGATCCGCTTTTCAAACTCCTCCGGCCCCAGATTCTTCATAAATTCATCCGGATCCTTATACGGACGCATATTCAATACTTTTGCCGAGATTCCCGCGCATTTCAGAATCGGGATCGCCCGCAGCGCCGCTTTGACGCCCGCCCCGTCGCTGTCGTAGGTCAGAATGACCTGATCCGTATACCGTTTCAGAAGCGCCGCATGCTGCTCGGTCAGCGCCGTTCCCAGCGATGCGACCGCATTCGTATAGCCCGCCTGGTGCATGGAAATCACGTCCATGTAGCCCTCGCAGAGCATCATATATTTCTTTCTCGAAGTACGCGCGTAATTCAGTCCATACAGGTTCCGGCTCTTATCAAACAGCATTGTCTCCGGTGAGTTTAAATATTTCGGTTCCCCGTCCCCGAGGACACGGCCGCCAAACCCGATCACCCGGCTGTTGACGTCCATGATCGGAAACATGACACGGTTCCAGAACTTGTCCCTGGCGCCGCGCTCCTCGATCGTCACCAGCCCCGTATCCTTTAAAAGCTCGTCCTCATAGCCCTTGCTTTTTAGATAATGGTACAGATCGTCGCTGACTTTATTCGAAAATCCCAGCCCGAACCGCCGGATCGTCTCATCCGTCAGTTTCCGCTTTACCAGATAATCATATCCAATTTTTCCCTGCGGCTGCTTGAGCTGGTAATAAAAATAGTTGGCCGCCAGCTTATTGATCTCCAGCAGCGCCGCCTTGCGGTCCGCCTTCGCTTTGGCCTCCTTGGAATATTCCATCTTCGGCAGCTTTACGCCCGAACGGTCCGCCAGCATCTCAACCGCCTCGCGGAATGAATAATTTTCATATTCCATCACAAACGTAATCACATTGCCGCTAACGCCGCAGCCAAAACAGTGATACATCTGCTTGGACGGCGACACCGAAAAGGACGGTGATTTCTCATGATGAAACGGGCAGAGTCCAAACAGGTTGCTTCCCTTCTTCTGCAGCTTCACGTATCCGGAAATCACATCCACAATGTCGCTACGCATTCTGACTTCCTCGATTACCTCTTCCGGATAATACATTTCTTCCTCCTTATACGCTCCAGGCTTTCGGAATAAACAATTCCTTAAACCGGTCAATCGCGTAAATATCTGTCATGCCCGCGATATAATCGCATACCGCGCGCTCTTTCGTCTCATTTCTCGTCTCCATGATCCGGTGGGACTCTTCCGGAAGCTCCTCCGGATGCGCCATATAGTATTCATACAGCATCTCGATCATCTGCTGTGCGCGCCCTTCCTCCGCCTTCGCAATCCCGTCGTGGTAAACATGGTCAAACATCCAGTGGCGCAGCCCGTGCATCGCCTTCTCGCGTTCCGGCGACATCGCCACCTCCGGCTTATCCAGACTGTGCTCAATGATGTCGTGGATCATGATATTCAGCCGCTCATGCACGCTGTTTCCCAGAATCTCCGTGTACTCCCGCGGCAGATCCTCTTCCTTCATGATTTTTCCCCGGATCGCATCATCTATATCATGGTTTATGTAGGCAATTTTATCCGAAAGCCGCACAATATTTCCTTCCAGGGTCGCCGGGTGGCCGCTTGTCCGATGGTTCAGGATCCCGTTTCGCACCTCCCAAGTCAGGTTCAGTCCCTGTCCCTTCTGCTCCAACACCTCCACGATGCGGACACTCTGCTGGTAGTGCGTGAACCCCTCGCTGCAGAGCCGGTTGAGCACTGCCTCACCCGAATGCCCAAACGGGGTATGTCCCAGATCGTGCCCCAACGCAATCGCCTCCGCCAGAGACTCATTGAGCCTAAGCGCTTTTGCAATCGTGCGCGCGATCTGCGACACCTCCAGCGTATGCGTCAGGCGCGTCCGGTAATGGTCGCCCTCCGGTGCCAGAAACACCTGCGTCTTCTGTTTCAGACGCCGGAATGACTTGCTGTGCAGGATGCGGTCGCGGTCGCGCTGGTACTCCGGACGGATATCACAGAGCGGCTCTTTCCGCTCCCGTCCCCGTGTATTCGCGCTCAGCGACGCATACGGACTCAGGGTTTCCTGCTCCCATTTTTCGATCGTTTCTCTGATATTCATCCAGATCCCACCTTTATTCAGAACAATTTACGGAATAGATTCGAAAGTTCGCCCATTATCTTATAATAATACCATATTTTTGAAATCCAGGACAGAGGTTTTCCGCGGATTTTTGATTTTTTCCATTATCTTTTTTTATTTTATGTGGAAAGAAGGGGAATTATGACTGTTTATTTCCCACTCTGAATCCAGGATCCCATTTTCCCTAAAAAAACGACACACGTTCTGATTTTCATGCAGCATAAGCAGAACCGACTCCCGGCTTTCATAAAAAAAGATGCAAAAAGAGGATATCCGCATGTAAATACAGATATCCCCTCTTTTTTAATCATATACAAAGTTCAGCGTCTGTCCCTAACGGACTCCGTCTGTCTTTTATTTTTAACGCTCCGCTTTCTCAAGCAGTTTCTTAATACCCTGGATGGCTACTAATACACCCAGAATTAACAGCAGAACCGCAAATACGAGCTGCAGTGTATTGCCAAGATCCAGACCGGTCGTCATAAATGCTTTGGTAAGCTTTACGATGGTCATGCCAAGTGCCGTGAAGGTAACCGCCATCATGAATACCATCGGTACCCAGAGCATCCAGCCCTGACGTTTGGTTTTCTTTAAGAATACCGCACAAGCTACCAGGGCCAGTACCGATAATAACTGGTTTGCAGAACCGAATAACGGCCAGATCTCCGCATAACCGACTTTGGTAAGCAGGTATGCAAGCACCAGGGTGATGATGGTTGCAAAATATTTATTGGTTACTACTTTTACAAACGGGCTCATATTCTCCTCGTCTGTATCTGAATCCATGAAAAACTCCTGGAAAGACAGACGTCCTACTCGGGCTACAGAGTCCAGGGAGGTCAGTGCAAATGCAGACACAGCCAGGTTAATTAACGTAAATACAAGTGAATGCGGCAGACCAACCACAGAAAGGAAGTTTGCAATCGCACCCGCGAAGATCTGCGGCTGGGTGGTAAGACCCTGTGCGGCTGCCTCGCCGTCTGCGAAGGAAGCAACGGCAATCAATGCGATGATGGCAAGCATACTTTCCATCAGCATCGCACCGAAGGACACCGGAAGCATGTTCTTTTCATTTTTGATCTGCTTGGATGCAGTACCGGAAGATACCAGGGAATGGAAACCAGAAACCGCACCGCAGGCAATGGTTACAAATAAAATCGGGAACATATACTGTCCATTTACATTAAAGCTTGTAAACGGTTTCAGATTACATGCCGGATTAGCTACAAATACACCGATAACTGCGCCGGCGATCATGAAGATCAGCAGGTAGCTGTTCAGATAATCACGCGGCTGAAGCAGCGCCCATACCGGGGCAACACTGGCAATTAAAATATAGGCAAAGATAATGATATGCCAGGTTCCCAGATCAACGTAAATCGGGAAATTCAGTCCCAGTGCAATCGCTGCCACCAGTAATAAAATGGCAACGGCTGTGTTGATCCATTTGTTGAATTTGGTATATTTAAGAAAATATCCAAGTGCAACCGCTTCCACGATAAATAACATAGAAGTAGTCGCAACGGCTCCGTTCGCCGCTACCTTTGTGACAGCGCCCGCCTCATCGACTGCAAATCCCTTAAAAGTACCTGCTACAACATCCGCGAATGCTGCGACAACCAGGATACAGAACAGCCAGCAGAATAAAAGGAATAATTTCTTTCCTAATTTTCCAATGTACTCTTCGATAATGTATCCGATGGTACGTCCCTTATTTTTGACAGATGCATACATGGATGCGAAATCCTGGACAGCTCCGAAAAATACACCGCCGATTAAGATCCAAAGCAGGACCGGAAGCCAGCCAAAAATTGCCGCCTGAATCGGACCATTGATCGGACCCGCACCGGCGATCGATGCAAACTGATGTCCAAACACTACGTTTGTATCAGCCGGTACATAATCGACACCGTCCTCCATCTCGTACGCCGGAGTTTTTGCTTTTGGGTCGATCCCCCACTTATTCTGGAGATAACGGCCATACAGGAGGTAAGCCCCTCCCAGAACAACGATGGCGATTATCATCATCATTACTCCACTCATAGTTAAACCTCTTTCCTTTGTTTATTTATAAAAAAACGCCCTTGCTATCCAGTCGGATAACAAAGGCGGATTTTTCCGTGGTACTACACCAGCCAGTGACTCTCTGTATTCCCGTTCTTTTATATCTTGCCATGTTCATGGCATTTTATACCATATAAATTATACTCTTTTGAATAGAAAATTCAATTAACACTTTAAATATAATTTACAATTTCATTGATTGTTTTTTGTGCACCTTGCACTTTTACAATTCTGCCGTTCTGTTTTATTACCCCCTCAAAACAGGCACCCTGCTGCACAGGACCGTATAAAATGCTCCGAACAGGTTGGCGCCGATACGGAGCAGGACTGCCATCGGCATTCCAAACAAACCGGACGCAATAGACAGGGCTCCGAATGTATTAAACGCCGTCTGCCATGGATACCCTGCAGAATATCCCACTCCGATTCCCCCAATCATGCCAATATACGGATGCATTGACTTGGGAAGCAGCAGATATAACCCCACAAACAGAACACACCCGACAATATTAAATGTCCATCTTTTTTTCGCCCGGATGACCCCATCCTCCGGAAACGGAAGGCACACCGACATGCAGGCAATCCCCGCCCACATCGCTCTCGGAAGACCTAACAGGTTCATAAAAAGCATCGAACTTGACACGATCCAGGTCAGCCTGAGATACCATCTTCCGCGGGCCGAGCGCAGGTTAAACTCCCGGAACAGATCCAGAAACGTTCTTTTATGTACACGTTTTTTCTGATTTTTATAAAAAACAGCCATGCAGAGAAGCATTCCGACCGCGAGTCCCTCAAGCCTTGCGATGTATTCCTGCCCGCTTACCGGATACCCAAGAAGCAGCAGGTAACCCAAAACAAAGGTTGAATGATTGTACATGATCACATTGTGACATCCCAGTATCATCAATAGCAGGATACAGACCGCATTTACCGCAAATGCCGGCAATGGTGAAACCAGACCGGCCAGGTAAGGCCCCGCCATCAATATTCCAAAAATTCCTGCGATTGAAAGCAGCCCGTGGGTGGTTTTGATTCCAAAATCAGCCTGCCTAAGAACCAGTACCGCCAGAAGGACCGTCACCCCAACCACACTGTTGCTGCTTCCGGTCAGCTTGCTGTAAATACTCACAATGGCTACGCAGAACGCCATCACCAGATATACCTTAAAATTATAAATTAAAATATGGCGTATTTTCTCTTTCTGATCGGTTGTCTTTCGAATCAGTTGTTTGGATCCTCCGGAACTTAGCTGCAATTCCTGATAAAATGTCATTCCCTGTTGTCTCTCCTTTCAAATCGGTAAAATCAGCCGCCACTGCTTCATCCATACATCATTCCTCCAAAATGTCTTCTTGTCTGTTCAGTGGCTAAAAAAGCACTATACCGCAAATTTCGTTCATCGTCAATCAATTTTATGCCTTGCGTGGATAAATCCGTAGTTGTAAAAGTTTCACATTTTTCATATTTTAGGGATACTTTGCGCTGTACATAAAGCCCCATACCCCACCCGCTCATTGGGATACACCGTCTCCCCCGGCAGTCTCCGCGCCCCGCGGATGAGATATGCTTTCAGCTTTTCCCCATACAGATAAGGATCATTCCCTTTTCCAATCCCCCACTGCATCATAAGCGCCGCCGACCCGGTCACAAACGGAGCCGCAAAGGAAGTTCCCGTGACCGCTTCATAGCCACCACCCGCGCGGGCTGTCACAATATTTACACCGGGAGCAGCCAGTTCCGGTTTGATCCGGTGTCCCAGTCTTGTAAATCCACGACCAGAAAAATCTGCATACGCCTGTGTGGCGTCATCGTATGCCCCCACCGAGAGCGCCCGGTTAGCAGTCGATGGAATCGTCAGCGTCGTGTCCGGCGACGCCGCTAAAAAGCGTGTTTCCCGGTTCAGTGCCACACCGGCAGGCAGCCACAGATCATACTGACCATCCCGTATTTCCTCCGGGGTCAGACGGATTTTCCAAATCCCGTCCTGAATATAAATTCCCCTTGGAATCAAATCCAGATAAATCTCCTGCGCCTGACTGTACGGGCTTGGCATCCCATAATATAGAAGAATCTCTTCCGCCTCATAGGAAAGCCGCTGCGCTCCCAGTGATTCCCGAATCGCTCCGGCGCTGCTGCCGCCCGGACTGAAAATCTCCACTGAAAACCGATCCTGATACAATTTCCATAGCTGCACGCCAAAGCCCGTCTGATATTCTCCCACCGCAAGTTCTATCTCCACCGGACGTCCCATCTGCAGAAATCCTGCCCGGTGCCCCATGCCATACCCCTCATTCCCGGTTCCCACGATGATGGAAGTCCGCCCCCGCTCCGCCATCGAATTTAGATACGTCTCCAGCAGGCTGGTTCCGTCATGCGAGCCATATGTATTGCCAAAGCTCAGATTTACCGCCACCGGCATCTGCCAATTTTGCGCGCTTCCCACTACATAATCCAGTGCCCGCATCAGCTCCGTTGTCCGAGGAAATGAATCGGCAAGCGGTGTTCCCAGCTTCACCACCAGAAGTTCACTCTCCCACGCCACTCCCCGGTAACGTCCGCCGCTCTCCCTGCCATTCCCGGCTGCGATCGCTGCCACCGCCGTCCCATGCCCGCTCACATCCCGCGACCGCACCATCTCATAGGTCCGTTCCCGGCTGCCCGTCTCCAATGCCCGGTTGATCTCCTCCCGCGTATAAATCCGGTTCTGCTCCTGATCCCAGAGTGCAGCGATGCGCGTCGTTCCATCCGCGTTTCGAAAATCCGGGTGGAAATAATCGATTCCAGAGTCGATGATAGCAACCAAAGTACCCCGACCACTCAAACCCCTAACGATTCCTCTGTTTAAGGAATTATCATTCTGACCTCGTTCCACTCCCTCTTTCCTATTTTCTTCTCTACTCAAATCAGAGGCAACATTCCCTGTTTCCCAGCGTTTCCCTCCATTTTCTTGATCTAATTCATATTCGCCATACACGTTTTGAGGTGCTTGATTTCCGCTCTGCACCGGCGCAATACAGGCGTCCCGAATCGCCCGGTTTACCTCAAAATAAAGGCGTTTTGGCTTTTCTATATACTCCACCTGCGGTAACCTTGCCAAATCATCCACCTGCGATTCGAAAAGCCGCACAATCGCATAACCGCCGGAAAGCGGGTAAATCTCCGCCCCCGCCAGTTGTTCCCGCAGCGTTTCCACCGTCCCGTTATATTTAACGATTAATTCCCAGCGTTTTGTATTCCCGTCATGCCCCGTCCGAAGCGCCGGGGATTTTTCCCGCTCCGCTTCCGTTGCATCCAAGGAAAGGTTTAAAAGATTTTCTTTTTTCTGGCTGTTTTCATCGAATTGATTTTCACTCATGATGGTCCCTGCTTACCCATTCAGCTTTCTTGTCTTTTCATATTATTACGGGGCCGTTTATCTTATCATAGATGTTATTTCAGAAGAGGTTCCCATTTTTCACAGAGCACATTTTCCTACAAGACAAAAAGAAAACCCGGTACATCTCTGTACCGGGCTGTAAGTCGTGCAGAAGAAGGGACTTGAACCCTCATGATGTTGCCATCACACGGACCTGAACCGTGCGCGTCTGCCAATTCCGCCACTTC